>CAMNKG010000016.1 GCA_946542135.1 uncultured Bacteroidales bacterium | reverse complement strand
CGAGGTCGATGGCTGTACAGGTCTTGAAGTCAAGGTTCATGTTGGCTTTGTCGGCGGAAATAAGCGCCTTGACCACGGAGTTGACGCGTCCTCCTGCCAGATAGTGGGCCTCGAGCTCGTTCTGGCTGACTTTGAGTCCTGCCTTGGCTGCAGAGACCATATTGGTCACGATGACTGCGGGCGGCACCTTACGGAAACGCATGAACACCAGCTGGATGAGCGAGGTGTGTACACCCGACACCAGTGCTTGGAACCAGATTCCAATGGGCACTAACCATAAGAAGAGTATCAAAAAGATGATACATGCAATGATTGTTACTAATGTAATGGGATCCATGTTTTTGTGTTTTGGTTATTACTGTATTTTTAAAAACGTTGTCGTCGTTGGGGTGGGGTAGGGCGTCCTGTCGCCATTGGGCTGGAAACCTTGTCATTCAGCGCTTTTCTTCACAACGATACGGTATCCTTCAACGGCTATCACTTCAATGGGGGTCTGCTCGTCGATAAATTCGCTCTCGCTTTGCACCTCCACTATCTGCCCTCCTATCTCGGCTTTTCCGGTGGGGGCGAGTCGCGAGATGCTGATGCCGCAAGCCCCAGGGCGGATGTTGTCGTTGTCAAGGGTGTTGGCCTTGCCGTCGCTGGCTTCGTTAAGGCTGAAGCGTTTCCATGTGCCGCTTTTCAGTAGGATGACGAGCATAATCACGCATAGGACTACACTGGATATCAATGTGATGATTCCGGCTTTCGTGCCGAAGTGTGCGTAGCTCTGCCATATGCCGACAGCGACCATGGCACCTCCCAAAAGCCCACAGATAAACCCTGGTATGGCAACAATCTCGAGGGCCACAAGGGTGACACCGACCAGTATGACGATGATGATAACGGGAAGACTCATAGCTGTTTTATTGGTTGATGATTATTTGTTGAAACTCTTTGGTTTTGTTGTCGCGTAGGATACCAAAAACTTTATAGTCTGATTATTGGATGATTTCGGATGTCAGTTGTTTGTTGAGCAGCGAAGTGTGCATGGGTAGCAATTCCTCGTAGCCGCCTGTCTTTACGATACATTTTCCTGTATAGTGTACCATGATGGTGCATTGTTCGGCTTGTTCATAGGTGTGGCGGCAGATGTCTACCAAGGCTTTGATGACGTAGTCGAAGGTGTGGTAGTCGTCGTTGTATAGCACCAGCTTGCATCCGTTGTCGTCAAGGATGTCGACTTCCTGGTCTTGCTGTTCTTTGTATTGGTTGTTGTCCATGTCCCTATTTTTGTATCAGTACATTGGCTATTGCCGAGATGCCCTCTTCGCGTCCTTCGAAGCCGAGGTGCTCTGTGGTTGTGGCTTTGACGGAGACGTCGTCGATGTCGAGTTGCATGACCTCGGCAAGGGTCTGTCGCATGGTGGGTATGAAGGGCGCTATCTTGGGCTTTTGCAGGCACAGTATGGCGTCGACGTTGGCGATAGCCCAACCCTGTCGGCGCACCAGTTCACAGGTGTGGCGGAGCAACACCTTGCTGTCGATGCCTTTATATGCCGGATCGGTGTCGGGAAAATGTTTGCCGATGTCGCCCAATGCCGCGGCGCCTAACAGCGCGTCGCAGATGGCATGTATCAGCACGTCGGCATCGGAGTGTCCCACGAGTCCTTTGCTGTGGGGCACGGCCACACCGCCAAGCCACAGCGGCAAGCCCTCCTGCAGCTGGTGTACGTCATATCCTATGCCGGTGTGTATTTTCATTTCTTTTTGTCGTTGAAGTTCATGGTGAGGGATACTCTCAGCGTGTTGGCCAAGGGGTTGTTCGAGAAATTGCTCGTCGGGATGAGGTACGAGAAATCGATGACAAAAACGCTGTATCTCACTCCAATACCAAGGGTGAGGTATTGACGGGCTCCTTTGGTTTTGTGCTCGTAGAAATAACCGATGCGGGCTGCGAAGGTGTTGGCATACCAGTATTCGGCACCGGCTCCTACGGAAATTTCGTGCAGCTCTTCGCGAAGACCGCCTGGGGCATCGTAGAGCGACTGGATGGCGCCCATCACGGCGCTCGTCTGATGATAGTCGGCAAGGCTGCTATAGTAGTCGCTGTAGATGCTGTCGCCGCTGATGATGGGTGGCGTCGGCACCAACAACTTGTTGAGGTCCAACATGACGTTGAGACGGTTGTAGTCGTCTATCTCGTAGGTGTAGCGTCCGCCCAATCGCAGGTTGGCGGGGAGGAATTCGTTGTCGGTGTCGTCGTCTGAATAGGAAAGCTTGGAACCCAGGTTTGTGATACTCAGACCGGCGGCAAAACTCTGGCTCTTGTCGATGGTGTTCTGATAGTAAAGTCCTACGTCGGCAGCAAGGCCATTGGCGGCTTTGGTCTGCTGGTCTTCCACTTCAAGACCTTGTGTGAGGTCGGAGTGTACGAAGCGGCCGGTGGCGCCAAGACTCAGATTGTCGGTCAGTTTCATGGAGTAGGTGGCGTCAAAGGCGAATTCGTTGGGGTTGAATTCTCCAAGCTCGCCGCCTTGATCGTCGGTATGTTGTATCTTTCCCAGCGAGAAGAATGTTAGCGAAGCGGCGACGGTGCTGCGCTTGTTGATGCGCTTATAGGCACCAAGATAGAGGAAGTTCATGTCGTTGTCCAGCTTCCGCAGCCACGGCGTGTAGGTGGTGCTGATGCTCATGTTCTGTTCCACGAATGCCAGCTTGGCGTTGTTCCAGTGCGTGGAGTAGACGTCGGGGGTCGTGGCAGCACCCACGTCGCCCAAGGCACCTGATATTGCGTCAGGGGCTATCTGAAGTATAGGCATGCCGGTGGGTATGAAATTGTTGGTCTGGCCTGTGGCAACATTATAGTTGGGGTCAACTTGGGCTCTTAGGCTGTTGCCGCCGACGGTCAGCGCTAAGATCATGAATGGGAGAATCTGTTTCGTGTTTAAAAAAACTTTCTTCATGTGATTTCAGCTATTCAGATATTGTAGTTCGGTGGTGTAAAACGCAACTTTGTTTTTTTTATTGTGTCATTTGATTACAATCTTGCCCTGCTCGCATATTTTGTCGCCCTCGTCGGTGGTGACGATAAAGCGGGCTATGTACACGCCGGGGCTGACTCGTTTGCCGCTGTCGGTGCAAAGATTCCATCTTACGGGCCCTACGACATAGCTGTCTGCAAGACACTGCACTGCGGTGGTGTAAAGACGCGCCCCCCGCATGTCGTAGACCTGCAGCTCGCCGCTGACTATGGTGCCTTTGATGTTGTGCTCCATGCGAAGCAGCGTGTAGTCGCTGGCGGGATTGGGCGACGCGTTGAAATGGGTTTCGCTGTTGCCGCTCCCCTTGACGTAGAACACGACCTCGGCGCTGTTGGAGAGATTGTAGATGTTCCACGCTTTGACCACGATGCTGTGGCGCCCAGGCGTCAGATTGCTAAGGCTGTAGCGTATCGATCCGTAGTGCTCGTCGACGACATCGGTCTCGTAGAAGTCGTTGAGCGACAGTATACTGTTGGGGTTGCCGTCCAGTGTGGCGGTGATGTCGTGCCCCAATCCGCTCCCTACTGCGTTGATGCCGATGCTGTCGTAGAGCTTCACCAATAGGGTGGGGTTCTCGTCTGTGATGGCTCCGTTGCGGAAATTGGTGTCGTTGATGAAGAGTTTTACCTGCGGACGTCCCACGTCGAGGTTGACCGACTCGTCGTAGCCTCCAAGCAGCAGGTTGGTGTAGGAGCCGGTGGCGTCTTCGGCATCGCTTTTGGCGTAGTGGCATATCTTGGCACGCTCATATTTGTATGCTACGTCGCGTGGCACGATGAAATGGTAGCTGAAGCGGCCTCCCCTTACGGCGGTGCGGCCCTTGTAAAGCAGACTGTTCTGCTGGGTGAATGCTACGGCGCAGTTTTCGTTGTCGTTGGAAAGCGTTCGGGCCTGCTGCGCTCGGTCGTAGATGGCGGGAAACAGGATGCCGTCGAAGTCCTCCACCCGTCGTCCGGCGCTGTCTTGGATCTCTCCCTCTACGGTAACGGTGGAGAGTACCATGGCGCTGTCGGGCTGGTCGTCGCTGACGGCACGGCCGTTGATGTGGGTGACCACGACACGGTAGTCAGGAAAACTGAGCCGCAGCGCCGGGTCGCCCATAAGGGTGAGGGCCATGGTGGTGGGACGGTTGTTCTTGGCTATCCTGATGGCGTCGCCTATGGTGTGTTGGGGGTTGAGCGACTGCATGACGATGTCGGTATTGCTGGCCTGGATGTGGGAGATGGGACGGGTCGCGGCAAGGCAGGCGATGCCTGCGCCGTCGGCCAGCACGAACTCTTCGCCGCCGCAGGTGCCGTCGGCCATGTCGTAGCGCCCAAAGGAACACGTGCTGGTGATGAAGAAGGGCAACTGCTTGAAATTTTTGTAGTTGCTGATATTGGACTTCATCATGAAACGCTCCGTGCCGATATACTGGTCGGAACCGTGACCGATGTAGTTGAGCAGCAGGCATCCATAGTCTAAACGTTTCTGCAGCGCATTGTTGACATCGGGGTAGTAGGAGCCGTCGGCACCCGACTGCTGGACAAAGGCGTCGGCATAGATCTTGTCGATGGTGTATTGCGGGTACCGGGCTTCAATCTGGCGTGCGGTGATCTCTTGCGACGAGGTGAAATTGGTGTCGCCAGGACAGCTGGGGTCGGCATCGTCGGCAAGAAGGGCTATGCTGTTGCGCCAGTCGCTGCGGATGTCGCCATCCATCAGGTCGACGCGGGTGATGTAACGTTCTATCTTGTCGACAAGATGCTTGGCCTCGCTCTCGTTTTTCGCCGGCAAGCGGCCGACGCTGATGTCGTGGCTCTCGTAGATGGAGTTGCTTTCGCCGTCGTCAAGAAAGGTGTAGAAATCGTCGGAAGCATACGAACTGCCGTTGTCGTCAAAGGATTGGGGCGTCTCGTAGGTCACCACTGTCGTATAGTCTTTGCTCAGCAGGTTCTTGTTGTCGTAGCTCCCTTTGCCGAAAAGCAGCAGGTGGCGCGGTCGCCGCTGGCCGCTGTCGTTGTTGCTGCGATAGTAGAACATGCGCATCAGCTCTCGTATGGCTACAGGGTCGCGCTGGCCGCCACTGAATTCGTTGAACACCTCGTCTTGTGTCACGGTGAGTACTTTCATGTCGTCGTAGAGGCTGTGTAGGTTGGCAAGCCGTTGCGCTTCGTTGCGTAGGCTGCTGTGGCAAACTATCACAAGGTCGGGACTGTCTTCGCCGTGCAGATCCTGGTTGGCAACGGAGGTGATGGCTGTCGGATGCTGGATGGCTTCGGGATTGAAGACCACGTAGATGCGGTTCCTGTCGTGAAAGTTGCTGAAAGTGAGCGCTCCGTCGCTGTAGGTGGCGGCCATCTGCTTGACGTCGTTGTAGTCGCTGACATCCCATACGCGGCTTGTCGCCGTAGCGCCGCCAACGGTATGGGGGTGGCTCAGCCCGTCGCTGCCGTCGACATAAAGGAACGTCATGTTGTCTCGCAGCGCCATGGGAACTGTAGCCGACACTTCAATGAAGTCAAGGTAGCCCGACGCCAGATTGTCGCTGCAACTGTAGCTCATGTCAAAGTCCAGCACGTCGCTGGTAGCGTCGGTGTAGATGTCGGAGAAGGTGTTGTACTGGTTGTTGGCGGTGAGGGCATAGTGGTGCGGCGTGCCTCCCATGGCAACGGCAAAATTGGCACCGCTTTTCCCTACCGAGGCCAAACCGAAACGGACATAGATATTGCCGGTGGGTGTGGCGGGCAGCGGCACGTGGATGGTTTGTCGGTTCGACGTGGCGTTGAAATATTCTCCCACCCATACCTGTCCTGAGGCATATGCGTTGCTGAGGTCGCGGTCGTGGACGGCCAAAGCCGTGCATGTCGTCACGGCGCTCCCCGTCTGGCCGGTATTGGGCGTGGTGGCTATCCGTTTGTGGTCGCCCTGGCTCACGGTGATGTACACCCCATTGGCGGCGGCATAGGGATGACGCACATGCTGGTAGCGGTTGGTGTAGGGATCCTTCTCCCATCGGTCGGCACCGGTGGCGTAAAAAACAATGTAGTCGTCGTTGTCGAAACGCCCGTCCCCGTTGTTGTCGTGCACCTCTATCGCCATCTCAGCAAGGTCGTCGGCGCGTGGGCTCCCGTTGAGCACGGGAAGTGCGCCTCCCCTGACACCATAAAGGGCTATGTCGTCGATGGCGCTGCCACTGAGGGCTTCTATGTCGCTGGTGTTTAGGGTATATATGCCCGCCGAGGGAATCTCTGCTTTCCACCATTGACCGGTGGACAGCACGGAATGCGCCGCATGCTGTCCCCATGCGGCTATCGGTGCTTGGCACAACGCCGCTGAAATGAGGAATAATAGGGATATGCTGTGTTGCTTTTGGCTCTTCATAACGTCTCATTAACTGTAAAACTAAAAAAATATTGTCCCAAATGATTGTTTTCGTTCTTTGTCTCGTCATTCTTGTTTTCGTTTTCGTTATGTTTTTCGTTTTCGTTTTGATATGTTTTTCGTTTTCGTTATGGTTTTCGTTTTCGTTCTCTGCGAGGGTAAGACACGATTCCACCCTTGTGTTGTGGGTGTCGGGGTCGGTTCCTCCGCTCTGTCTGCGTCTGTGGTTGCTTTTTGTCTGCGCAAAACGGACTCGATTTTCGAATTTTCACCTGCTTTTTTCATCCTATTTATCCGTTATTTATCTCTGTTAATTAATCTAAAAATGCTGATTATAAAACTATTGTAATTTTTTTTTGAGAAATGTAAGTTTATTTGGAAGAAAATTCGTAATATTGCCAATTATTTTTAGGCTCATTTGATACTGAAATATATGATGAAGAAGCTAACCAAAATTACCATGCTTGCCGTTCTGCTGGCATGTGCAAACCAGGGCGTAAGAGCTCAAGATGTGATTTTTTCGCAGTTCTATGCCAACCCGCTCTACATGAACCCAGCATTTGCTGGCTCCAAGGTGTGTCCCCGTTTGTCTTTGAGTTACAGAAGCCAATGGCCTTCGCTCGTAAGCGCCTTCACTACGGTGTCCGCTTCTTATGACCAGTATTTTGATGCCCTCCATGGTGGCGTGGGTGCCATCGTGATGGCCGACCGCCAGGGCGACCACGGAGCGCTCTCTACTACTTCTCTGGCGGTTATGTATGCCTTCCGCTTCCAGTTGGCTCGCGAAGTCTGGGTCAACGCGGGTCTGAAAATGGGCGTCGTCAACACCAGCCTGAATTGGGACGACCTCCGCTTCCCCGACATGATCGACCGTATCACGGGTTTCACAGGCATGACTTCGGCTCAGATGCCCGAACATACCAACGTCTGGTATCTGGATTTCGACGCTGGCGTTATGGCCTACGGCCCTTCGTGGTATGCCGGTTTTGCCGCTTCTCACCTCACTCAGCCTGACTATGGCTTCTATGGCGTCACGCCGCTGCCTATCAAACTTACCGCCAACGTCGGCGCGCTGTTCAATATCGCCGAAGAGGCTCGCCGCACCTCCTCGCTGGGCCTCGGAACTCCTGTCCTCTCCCCCAATTTCATCTATCAGTATCAGGCAGGGTTCCACTATTTCAACTATGGCCTCTATCTCGACTGGATGCCTTTCCTCGTGGGTCTGTGGTTCCGCAACGGCATCGAGAACGCCGACGCCTTCATCTTCCAGGTCGGTTTCCAACAAGACTATTTCAAAATCGGTTACAGCTACGACGTCACGGTATCCAAATTGTCTAACAATACTTCGGGCGCTCACGAACTCTCGCTGGGTATCATCCTCCCGTGCCCGGAGAAAAAACAACGTGTTAAAGCTATCCGCTGCCCCTCCTTCTAATATATATATAATATGTATAGGGATTGCCACCTCTTGGCATGAAGGAACACTAAATATTGAGCCCATTCCCGAAATTATGGACTCCTCAATGAAACTTTATCAGCAAAAATACGTAAAAGAACAGAAATAAAAAGTCACTAATATCATGAAAAAACTCAGAAACGCATCGTTCTTGTTGGCTGCTCTGCTGGTGGTAACCTCCTGCAGCAAACAGAAATCGGCCACCACGGGGTGGAACTACAACGACCCTGAATGGGGCGGTTTCGAAGTGTCCGAGTACAATGAACAGATTACGGCTCCCGGCTTGGTATTCATCGAAGGCGGCGCCTTCACCATGGGTCGCGTGACCGACGACGCTCGCTATCAATGGAACAACGTGGCTCACAACGTCACGGTGTCTTCATTTTATATGGATGAGACTGAGGTGACTAACCAGTCTTACCGTGAATATGTCTACTGGATGACACGCGCCTATGGCGAAGAGTATCCTGAAAGGGTTCGCGCTATCTATCCCGACACCAACGCTTGGCGTGACAAGCTGGCTTGGCGCGAAGGCTTTGTGGACTACTATTTCCAGAGTCCTATCTATGACCAATATCCTGTGGTCGGCGTCACTTGGGAACAGGCTTCCAAATACTGCATCTGGCGTACCGACCGCGTCAATGAGAAAATACTTGTCGACAAGGGCATCATCGTCCTCGATCTGACAGACCTCCGCGGCGAAACGGCCTTCCAGACCGACGTATACCTCGCAGGCCAATACAGAGGTGAGTCGAAAACGGAACTCGAAAACCTCGATCCTTCGGCTGGCGGTGAACCCCGTCAGGTCCGTCGCGAGGATGGTATCCTCATCCCGCACTATCGTCTGCCTACCGAGGCTGAGTGGGAATTCGCCGCTCTGGGTCTGATTGGCAACACCTACGACGAACGTATCATCGAACACAAGACCTATCCCTGGGCTGGCTCCAGCGTCCGTTCCGCCAACAAGAAATACTACGGCCAGTTCCTGGCCAACTTCAAGCGCTCCCGCGGCGACGCTATGGGCGTTGCAGGCAACCTCAACGACGGTTGGGACTACACCTGCCCCGTCAAGTGGTACTTCCCCAACGACTACGGTCTGTACAACATGGCTGGCAATGTTAGCGAATGGTGCATGGATGTCTATCGTAAAGACCAGAACCCCGTGGGTGGCGAAGACATGGATCCCTTCCGTGGTAACGTCTACCGTACACCTACTTACATCGACGAAGAAATAGCTATCAACGACACTACGGGTAGCATCATCTACCGTAACGTCGACGACGACCTCAACCGCCGCAACTACCGTCAGGCTGACAACATCAACTACCTGGATGGTGACTATGCTTCTAATATCTATGATTACAACAGCAACTCGGGTATCACCGAATGGATATCCTCCGGCGATGATGAGGAAGAAGCTGTCGTTTCTGAAGATTCCTACATGAACAACCCCGACAGTGTGACCAACATGATGTATCGTCGCAACCTCGCCAACCAGCGTAACGTCACTTCGCTGCTGAGCAACAAGGTGCGCGTCGTCAAAGGTGGCTCCTGGAACGACCGTTCCTACTGGATGCAGGCCGGCACTCGCCGCTTCTACGAACAGGATCGCTCTACCTCTTGGATCGGTTTCCGCTGCGCTATGGACCGCTTGGGACCACGCGCTGGCAAATAACCACATCGTCTCCTGTCTACGAGATATGTTACAGGCTCCATCACTCGGTGGAGCCTGTCTTTTTTTTCTCCTTGTCACCATGGATTCATGTAAATTTTGATTAATTTGTGTATCTTTGCCCGGTCTAATTTTAATCACATTATTTTTATGAATCTATTTAACAAACAAAAACGCGGCGCGGGAATTGGCGTCGCCCCACCGGTTTTCCGCTTTCGGCGCTTCTGCCGCAAAGCCTATGCCGTTTTCAACTCTCTCCACCGTCAGGTGACAATAGGACATCTGGCCTCCTATATCGCCGACCGTCAGCTGCGCAAATCGGTAGCGGTGGCCATAGTGGCATGCTTTATGCCGCAGATGCTCTACGCACAAGAGGAGGATTCGTCGGATGTGACGCAGCTACCGCTGATGCGCATCACCGCACCGGCAGCAACACCGCAAATCTCCGCTGACCCTGCGCAGGTCATCTCTGCACAAGAACTGGAACGCCACGCCGTGCGTTCTCTCGCCGACATTCTGCAGCTGGCTGCCGGCATCGACCTGCGAACTCGCGGTGTCAACGACATGCAAGGCGACCTCTCTATGAGGGGTGGCACCTTCGACCAGATGCTGGTCTTGATAAATGGCATCAATTTTACCGATGCGCAGACGGGTCACTACACCTTGGATATTCCTATCGATCTGTCTCTCGTGGAACGCGTCGAAATCCTTACCCCATCCATGCTTCTCAACTATGGCATCGTGGCTTTCTGCGGTGCTGTGAATATCGTCGTCGGGCAAACCTACAGGGACTGTCTCCTGGCTCAGATCGGCGTGGGCAGCGACGCCACGTTGCGGGCATCTGCTCTCGCGGAACGCACTGTAGGACGTTGGCATCACACTGTGGCGGCCGGCTATGCCCGAAGCGATGGCTACATGAAAAATACCGACTACAGGGCGGGAAACCTGTATATGCAAAGTTCACGCCACGACAGCGTCTCCGACTGGCACATGCATCTCGGCGCACAGTTCAAGGACTATGGGAGCCAGGGCTTCTACAGCATCTCTTATCCTGACCAGTTCGAGTCGACGCGTGCGCTTACGGGCTCGCTGAGTCGTCTTCGTCATCTCGCTAACGGACAGTGGGAAAACGCCATCTATGGCCGGCTGCATAGCGACAGGTTTGAACTGTTCCGCGAAGGCGCCGTCGAGGCTCCCTCTTGGTATGGGGGACATAACTATCATTTGTCGGATGTCGCAGGCATGCGCTCGCGCCTGCTGATTCCTCTCGGTGGCGGTGTGGCTATGGTGGGCGCCGAACTGCGCCACGAAGGCATCGTGAGCAGCGTCCTCGGCGAACCATCATCGGATGGCTTCACCCGGCTCTCATCGCATTACAACCATTCGGCCTCCCGACTGGGCCTTACCGCCTTTGGCGGATACAGGACCGACTGGCGCAACTGCGCTGTGGCTGCCAACCTGCTGGGGGGCTACAACGGCTCTTTCGGCCCCCAATTGGCGGCATCATTGGAGGCTAATTATCGAATCAACAATAATTTGAAGGCTACCATGGCCTTCAGCCGCACCTACCGGCTCCCCACTTTCACAGACCTCTATTATCAGAGCGTCAACCAGTGTGCCGACCCGGACCTCAACAGTGAACATTCCCTCAATGCGGAGGCTCGCCTGCTGTATCGTCGACATAGACTTGCGCTGCAAGGGACGCTCTTTTTTAGGGCGGGACGCAACATCATCGACTGGGTCAGATGGCCCGACGAGGAGATGTGGTATGCCAAAAACCATTCCCGTGTCGACTGTGCCGGCACCGAGTTGGAAGGCCGCTATAGTTTGGGCGGCGTCATCGACGCTGTGGGTTTCTCCTACGCCTACTGCGGCATCCGCCAGGATGCTGGCAATATGGTGTCGGGATCGGCGTTAGACTACCTGCGCCACAAGCTGAACGCCAACCTGACGTTGGCACCGCTGCCTCGTTTGCGAATCTGCATCGACGTCCAATACCGCCAGCGCGAAGGCTCCTTCGTCAATGCCGATGGCACGGTGTCTGACTACGGCGACGTGCTCCTCCTCAATGCCGCTGTAACCTACAAGGTGAGGCGGGCGGTGCTGTTTCTGGAAGGCTACAATCTGACCGACCGCTCCTATCGCGACCATGGCGGTGTGCCGCAACCGGGCATCAGCGTCATGGGCGGCATTCGCTTCTCCTGGTACAGGCGGTAGCGCGCATATGGGTGCATCCCCAGTGGAATCGGAAGCAAGATAAAGAAAAGTATAAAGGATTCCAGAAAGTTTCGTAATTTTGCAAATTCCAATGTGGAAACGTTATGCGATTAAACTGGTTGAAAATATTGATGTTGGCACTTTTGTGCCTCTCGTCTTGTGTCTCTTTGCAGGCGCAACGTATCATTCAGTATGCTGCCGGAATGGGTACTCGCGATCCACAAAATCCTGACATATGGATTCTTTATCAAAAGGTGAAAGCCAAACACGAAGGCATGACGCTCTATACGGACTCGGCTTCGTTCGACACTAAGAATAATATCTTTGTGGCGCACCGTAATGTGAAGATGGTGATTAGCGACACAACGACGCTGTATGGAGAAAGCGCTGTCTATGACGGCACTACACGCATCGCCGAGGTGTGGGCTGACACCGTGGTCCTCATCGACGGCAAGACGGTGCTGAAAAGCGACGCTCTGACCTTTAACCGCAACACCAACACGGCCTCCTATTTCCACTGGGGCCACACCACCCACGATAGCGCTATGATGGACAGCCGCATGGGCTTCTACCACACTGACTCTCGCGACCTCTTCCTCTATGGCGATGTGCTGCTGCGCGACACCTCGTCATGGCTCAAAACCGACACACTGCAGTACAATACCAGAACCTCGCTGGCTACCTTTGTGTCGCCAACCTTTATCTACAGCGACTCGTCGACAGTGTACAGCGAGGACGGTACCTACAACACTTCTACTCATGCCGCGGCTTCCTATAAGGCTACGCGGCTCTCCAACCGCAGCAAATGGCTCGTCGCGGACACACTGATTTTCAACGACGACACTGAGCATGGCGAAGCATGGGGGCATGTTACTATCGTCGATACTGCCAACGACGTGATATGCCAGGGCCGCATTGGCGTCACCGACCAGAAAGCTCGCTACAGCTTCGTCACTGACTCGGCCCTTGTCATCTATATCGACAAGGGCGACTCGCTCTTCTTGCATGCTGATACCATTTGGGCTTTCAACAACGAAGACAATGAGTTCGACGCTGCCAAAGCCTACCGCCAGGTCCGCCTTTATCGCCACGATGTGCAAGCTACGTGCGATTCGCTGAGCTTCTCGGCTGCCGACTCCTCCGTGACGCTCTACTACGACCCTGTGGTTTGGTACGAGGATTACCAATGCAGCGCCGACACCATCCAATGTCACTATGATAGCGCTGGTGTGAATCTTATTAACCTTAGAAACAATGTCTTCGCGATAGAGAAAGTGGATGCCGCACGCTTCAGCCAGCTGAAAGGACACGATGCCGATGTCTACTGCCAAAAAAACGAACCGCTCTACGCCGACATCATGGGCTCGGCTCGGATGGTCTATTTCGTGATCGACGAGGCCGACGATGGCAGTCGCTCGCTGATTGGGGTGAACTCCGGCGTGGGTTCGGATATGCGAATCTACTTCAAGGACCGTAAGCCCTCCAGGGTCACCACCTTTGGCAACCCTGACATGAAGATGTATCCCCCCGACCAACTGCCTCTCGACGAACAACAGTTGCCGGGGTTCAAATGGCGTACCGAATCCAGACCTCAACACCCGGGCGATGTATTCAACATGTCGAATCCCGCTACCGATACCCATAGTCCTGCTATCGCCGGTGAGGTGAAGTCTGAAAAAGGTGTGACAAATTGACAGAAAATGACGGATTGTACTTTTTGGCAACGAATTTGATGAATAGAAGGTGCATGCTAAAAATCAATGAATAACGGATGCGAAGAAAGAATACAAAACATCCCAATCCAACCCGCGGTTTTTGGCATCGTCCATTTTTAAATAATTGATAATAATAAAAATAAAATAGAGATGGAACAAGAGAATAAAGAACAAGTAGAAAACGAACAAATAGAGAAAGAACAAACTGTGAACCAGGAAGAAACCATGGCTGCTGACGATAACGCGTCTGCCGACGAGACGGCTCAGGAAGAGGATCGCTCTCGCCGATCCCGCAAAAAACGCGCCGAACGTCAGGTCGATGAGCTGACTGCCAAAGTGGAAGACATGGGCCGAAAAATGGCAGAAATCAACGACAAGTACATGCGTATTTATTCCGAATACGAGAATTATCGCAAGCGTACCAGTGCCGAAAAAGCTGGACTCATCCTCAACGGCGGCAAGGATGTCATCAAACTGATGTTGCCCATCGTCGATGACATGGAGCGTGCTGTAGCCAATATGGGCGATGGCGACGCCGCCAAAGAGGGCATGCAGCTGATATTGAAGAATATGCTCAATGCCTTGCAGCAGAAAGGCCTGAAGCCGATGGAGGCCATGGGGGCTAAATTCGACGAGAACTTCCACGAGGCGATTACTCAGATTCCGGCACCGTCGCCCGAGGCTAAAGGCACCGTGGTGGATGTGGTGAAAAAAGGCTACTTCCTGAACGACGAGGTGCTGCGCTTCGCTCAAGTGGTAGTGGCTAACTGAGGCGACAGCCTCGCTAACACTACGCAGGTTCCCCCTGCGCAATAATTTACATTAAGACAAAGAAAGAAGGTAACATAACAATATGGCCAAGAGAGATTATTATGAGGTTTTGGGTGTCGACAAGAATGTCAGCCCTGAGGATCTGAAGAAAGCTTACCGCAAACTGGCTCTGAAATACCATCCCGACCGCAACCCAGGCGACAAGGAGGCGGAGGAGAAATTCAAGGAGGCGGCCGAAGCTTACGATGTATTGAGCAACCCTGACAAGAAGGCTCGCTATGACCAGTTCGGCCATGCAGGCCTCGACGGGGCCGGCGGCTACGGCAGCCAGGGTATGAGCATGGACGACATCTTCTCGTCGTTCGGAAGCATCTTCGGTGACTTGTTTGGTGGCGGCGGTTTCAGCTTTGGCGGTTTCGGCGATGCTCGTGGCGGTACCCGACGTGCCGTGCAGCGCGGCTCGAATCTTCGCATCAAAGTGAAACTGACACTTGAAGAAATCGACCAAGGCGTGGAGAAAAAAATCCGCGTCAACAAATATAAAACCTGCAAGACCTGCGGCGGCAGCGGCGCTCGCAACAATAGTTTCGAGACTTGCAGCCATTGTCACGGCACGGGTATCGTCACGGAGATGCGTCGCTCCCTGTTTGGACAGATGCAGACGCAGTCGGCTTGCCCCTACTGCGGCGGTGCAGGTAAAATCATCAAGGACAAATGCCCCGACTGCCATGGCGATGGTATCGTCAAGGCTGAGGACATCATCACTATCAACATACCGGCGGGCGTCGCTGACGGCATGCAACTGTCTATGCATGGTCAGGGCAATGCGGCTCCGCGTGGCGGCGTCAACGGCGACCTCATCATCCAGGTGGAAGAACTTCCGCACGAACATTTCGAACGGCAGGACAACAACTTGTTCTATAATGCGTTTATCACTTTCTCCGATGCCGCTATGGGTGGCTCTATCGAAATACCTACCCTCAACGGCAAGGTACGCGTGAAGATTGAACAAGGCACTCCGTCGGGCAAGGTGATCCGCTTGAAAGGCAAAGGGCTACCTGACATCAACGGCTATTCGCGCGGCGATATGCTGGTGAGTATCAACGTCTGGGTACCCAAAAGCATCAACAAGGAAGAAAAAGCTATGCTGGAAGAATTGGCTAAACATCCCAATTTCCAACCTAACCCCAGCAAACAAGAAAAAGGCTTTTTCGACAAGATGAAAGATCTTTTTAACTGATCCCGATTGCGGCTGCAACGACATCAGGCATCAATAAAAACCCTATGACTGAGGCATTTCTGCAATACATATGGCACCACCAGATGACGGAAGGCAATCTGTTGACAACAGACGGCTTGCCTGTCAGCGTGGAACGCCCAGGAATGCATAATCTCGATGCGGGCCCTGACTTTACGGATGCCCGTATTGTGATCGACGGTGTTCGGTGGGTCGGCAACGTGGAAGTCCACATGAGGGCTTCGGATTGGAACAGACACGGACACAATGGTGACGACGCCTACAATAATGTGATTCTGCATGTGGTCTACATCCCCGACACGGACATCTTTGTCGACGGGGGACGTCGGTTGCCGGTGCTGGACCTGTCGCAATTCATCCCTCTTCAGGTGTGGAACCAATATGAGGAACTTATGTCGCCTCGCGAGCAGGATGTGATTCCTTGCGCCAACCGCATCGGCGAGATACCGGAGTTTATTGTTCAGATGAGCCAGGACCGCATGGTGGTGGAACGCATGCAGCGTAAGTCGGACGATGTACGCAGACTCCTCGCCGAGTCGAAAGGCAATTGGGAGCAGGCCTGCTATTGGATCGTGGCTCGCTATTTTGGCGGCAAGACCAATGCGCTGCCTTTCGAACTGCTGGCCAAAATCACGCCTCTTTCGCTCATCGCCAAGATCCGCGACAACCGCTTCCGCGTCGAGGCACTGCTCTACGGACAGGCGGGATTGCTCACCGACGACTTGATCGATGACTATGCTGTTGACCTGCGCCGCGAGTATGAATACCTCCGCGCGGCTTACAAACTGCATTCTATGCAGCCTCACATGTGGAAGTTTTTCCGCCTCTACCCGGTCAGCTTCCCTACTGTCCGTATCAGCCAACTGGCTGAAATGCTGACAGGAACGGACCATATATTCTCCCGTCTCCGTAGCGCTGCCGATGTCAAGGAACTGCGCGCTATTTTCGATTTGCGTGCTTCCAACTATTGGGACGACCACTTCAGTTTCGACTTCCCGGCACCTCATCAATCCAAGCGCATGGGCCGCAGCTATGCTGACCATCTTATCATCAATGCATGGGTGCCGCTGTTGTGCCTCTACGCCGAGAGCCACGGCGACGACAACAGCCGCGAACAAGCTTTGTCGCTCTTGCAGCAGCTGCCTGCCGAGGACAATGTCATTGTGCGCCGTTGGAAGGCGGCGGGCGTCAAACCTCGCAACGCCGCCGAATCGCAGGCGCTGATACAACGCTACAATGAGTACTGCTCTCGTCGCGATTGTCTGAAATGCTCACTGGCATTCCGACTTCTGAAACCGGATTCGAAAAAAACATGACGGCATGCTCCGGGCATCACGCTGGCAATCAATGGTTATTACATGCTAAAACTTCTATACATCAACATATCAACTATATCTTTTAAATGACAGTAAGCGAATTATCGACCATATTAAAACCCTCCGTCTCCAGCCTGGGCAGCCCCGAGGCTCATTTCTCTCGCATCTTGACTGATAGCCGCAAGCTGACGGACGCTTCTGATACGCTTTTCTTTGCTATCCGTACCAAACGTAACAACGGCGCCAAATATATACCTGAACTGTATGCTAAAGGTGTTCGCAATTTCGTGCTGTGCAACGATTTGGATGAGGATCTGCAGTCGGAGCTGCAACTGCTGAAACATGCGAACTACTGGTTCGTGAAGGATGTCGTGGTGATGCTGCAACGGCTGGCCGAACACCATCGCCAACAGTTCGATATCCCCGTGGTGGGTATCACCGGCAGCAATGGCAAAACCATCGTAAAGGATTGGATCGTGCAGCTGATTGGCAGCGACCACCACGTGGTGTCCAGCCCGAAGAGCTATAACTCTCAGATCGGCGTGCCGCTGTCGGTATGGCAGATGAACAGCGAACATGATTTTGCCGTCTTCGAGGCGGGTATCTCGGAAACGGGAAAGATGGAGGCTCTGAAAAACGTTATCCGCCCCACTATAGGCATCTTTACCAACATCGGTCAGGCTCACGACGAAAACTTCCTGACGCGCTACCAGAAAATCGCCGAAAAATTACAGCTCTTCACGCATTGCGAGGTGCTGATTTACTGTTCCGACCACAAAGATATTCATTCTGTGGTCTCTGAAAAAGAAAGCCTACGCCAACTCAACCGCTTCACATGGGGCAGCAGCGACGAAAATCAGGTGCAACTGGTCGAAACGCAGGTGTTGGAACACTCTACGCTGCTGAAAGTGATCTATAATGCCATTGGCTACAACGTGGAGATACCCTTTGTGGACAGAGCCTCGATCGAAAACGCTATGCAATGCGTCACGCTCTTGTTCTATTTGGGCTACGACGGCGACGAAATCGTGGAACGTTGCCGCCATCTGGCTCCGGTGGCTATGCGTATGGAGATGGACGAGGGTATCAACAACTGTCTCCTAATCAACGATGGCTACAGCTTGGACATCAATTCGTTATCTATCGCTCTCGATTTTGTTCAGCATGAACAGCAACATTACCACAAAACACTGATCATGAGTGATTTCATTCAGTCGGGCGTCCCTGAACAGGAACTGTACTCTCAGGTGGCCTCTCTGATGTCGCAGCGGGGCATCACCAAGTTTATCGGCATCGGAGAAGCACTTCAGCGCAACAGGGAACAGTTCTCGGATTTCACCAGTTTCTTCTATCCTACCACCGAAGATTTCTTGTTGAAACACCCCTTCGGCGATTTCCAAAACGAAACAATCCTGCTAAAGGGTGCTCGCATTTTCGGCTTCGAAGAAATCGCCAAGATGCTGCAGCGCAAATTGCACGAAACCATCATGGAGGTCAACCTCGACGCATTGGTCCATAATGTTAACTACTACAGGTCGCGTATACGCCCGGAGACGAAACTGATGGCTATGGTGAAGGCATCGTCGTATGGCGCCGGTAAGGTTGAAGTGGCCAACACATTGCAGTTCAATCATGTCGACTACCTGACCGTGGCTTACTGCGACGAGGGCGTGGAATTGCGACGCAATGGCATCATGCTCCCCATCATGGTGATGAACCCCGAAGAGGAAAGCTTCGACAATATGATCCGCTATGATTTGGAACCGGACATCTATAGTTTCCGTATCCTCAAGCTGTTCAGCGACGCCTCAAAGTTGTATGTCGACCGCGGTCACCCCATCGCCATTCATGTGGAACTGGATACCGGCATGCACCGTCTGGGCTTCTCGGTCGACGATATTCCGGAACTGGTGCGCCGTCTGAAAAGCGACGACTGTCCGCTCTGTGTCAAGAGCATCTTCTCTCATCTGGCTTGCAGCGAAGACCCGGCAATGGACGACTTCACCCGCTTGCAGATTGATTTGTTCCGCAAAGGCTCTGAGCAATTCAAACAGCTGATGGGCAATTCCAAAATCCTGCGCCATATCCTCAACTCGTCGGGCATCACTCGCTTCCCGGAAGCGCAAATGGACATGGTCCGTCTGGGCATCGGGCTCTATGGCATCTCTCCTGAACCGGAGGTGCAGAAAGAACTGATTCCTGTAAGCACGCTCAAAACGCGTATTTCGCAAATCAAGAAAATCACCGCTGGCGAATCGGTGGGCTACAACCGCCGCTGGGTGGCGCAACGCGATTCTATGATCGCCATCATCCCCATCGGTTATGCCGATGGCATGTCTCGCCACCTCGGTTATTGCCATGGCCACGTCGAAGTGGCGGGTGTCATGGTACCTATCATCGGCAGCATTTGCATGGACATGTGTTTCCTCGACGTCACGGATGTCGCTTGCCAGGAAGGCGACGAGGTGACTCTCTTCGGTAACGCACAGACACTCTGTGATTTGGCTTCTGCGGCGGGAACCATCCCCTACGAGGTGCTCACAGCAATCTCTCCTCGCGTGAAACGCGTTTACGTCAGCGATAATTGATATTTTGTAATTATTTGATAATAACATCCCTGAATCGAGCACCTTAGTCTAAGTCATAAACCTTTTTAAGCATCAAGAACTATGCCTCATTTCTTCAACACTCGCATGAAACTTGCCGACATCATTGCCGCCAACCATTCCTTGATTTTGATCCTCCCTCGTCTCAATATCGCTTTGGGATTCGGTGAGAAGTCCTTGCAGGAGGTCTGCGACTCTCATGGCGTCCCGGCCGATTTTATGCTGCTTCTCTGCAATCTCTATACCTTCGACGATTATCGCCCTACGGTGGAGGAACTGCACAATGTCGCTATGGATCCTTTGGTGCCTTATCTGAAGGCTTCTCATGACTACTACATGAGGGAGCGCCTGCCGCATATCGAGACGCATTTGAACCACATCGCGGCGTCTACTTCGCCGCGCCATGGCGCCATCCTGAAACAGTTTTACGCCGATTTCCGGCGCGAGATTGCCGCCCATTTCCAGCGCGAGGAAAAGGAGGACTTTCCTAAATTGGAACGTCTGCAGCAGGGCTCTCGGGGCAAGATCGCTATGGGGAAGCACTTTGAACGCTCCCACACCGACTTGGTCGACAAACTCAACGACTTGACGCAGATCGTATACAAGTATCTGCCTGGCAACGATTTGCCAGAGGAATCTATCGAGCTGGTGTTCGACATTTTGCAGCTTTCGGCCGACATCCAGAAGCATGCGTTGATTGAGGAGAAGATTTTGCTGCCTTGGTTCAGCCAGACGGAAAGGAGCAGAATATGAATGCGTTGACTTCAGTGCTGATTGTGGAACCGTCCGACATCATTGTCGAGGGCGTCAGCGCTATCTTGAACACGGGACGTAAGTTTAATATGCTCTCACCTCTGCATGATGCTGATTCGCTGGAACAACGGCTGCCAACGGTGCAGCCCGATATTGTGATTGTCAATCCTACGCTTATGGGTTCTAACGTTCGTCAGCGTGTGGCTTCCTTGGGTCGTCAGTTCCCGTCGGTGGTCTTTGTCGCCCTGGTCTACCAGTATGTCGAACCTACGGTGCTGGAGGCTTTCCGCCATCATGTCGACATTCGGGCAGGACGCTCGGCATTGTTGGCTTTGATGGACCGCGCCATAGCAGACCGTGACCATACGCCTCTCGACGAACCGGCTGAAAACTACGAACTCAGCGACAGAGAGACGGATGTCTTGGTCCTTATCGCTAAAGGTCTTAGCAGCAAAGAAATAGCGGACACGCTTAACATCTCCATCCATACCGTCAACTCCCATCGTAAAAATATTACCCATAAAACGGGTATCAAGTCGGTGGCAGGTCTTGCAGTATATGCCATGATCCACAATCTGATGGACTGATTCATCGTGGCTCATTCAACATAAGGCAGAT
Source organism: uncultured Bacteroidales bacterium (assembly GCA_946542135.1). GTDB lineage: Bacteria > Bacteroidota > Bacteroidia > Bacteroidales > P3 > Colimorpha. Next base: position 4,756 of record CAMNKG010000016.1, on the reverse strand, counting down.
AATCTTTCTATGGACAATCTTGCCCTGAAATTATCTAATTTTGCAGATACAGTAGACATACCTGGTTCAAATGAACCACCTCCTCCTTTTCCCGCGCTATCCACAATGTAGTATCTGTGTGTCGAATTGTATAGTTCGTTATAGTATGATGAAAACAAAGAGCTTTTTTTCAACTCTTGTATATCTGCATTATATTTTTCCAACGCTGTACTCGAGAGTTTTGATACATCTATTGTATCCCCACCAGGGTCTGTCAATTGTATTGGATTCCACGCGCAATAGGCATACGGCGACAGCGACGGGTACTTGTCCGCCATCGGGCCCACGCTCAGCCAGGCGGTGATGAGGGTGTGGTCAAGGTACCTCGCACCGTGGTATGCCCCGCGAACTTGATGAGCGAAGTAACTGTACCCTGTGAGCAAGTCCGGTGGACTTGTGAGCCGAGCCCTGCAAAGTTCCCCACTTTGCAGATACAGGCGAAGGGGGTCTTTCTCCTTGCCGGTGTAATTCGGGGTGATTTTGTGACTATATCTATATTGATTATCAGTATTTTGGAAATTCAATAAACAGCTGTTTTCGGGGTCTCCGAAAACTATTTCTTGATAGTCTGATATGTTAGCTAATCGTTGCAAAATACTGATTTTATTGACATAACGTTTGACAGACTGTTATATTGCGTTTTTGCGGATTTTGCCGCAACTATTTGCAACCAGAATATCCATCGAGGCGGATGTATGGAAAAATACGAATTATGGATTTCGTAAATAATAGATTTTGACAGTGTTGGAATCATAATGATGTATTTTATACAAAGTGTCATTGTTGAGAAAAAGAGTATCGTTGTTAAATATTGGAATGGTTCCTTTGTATAAAGAAATGAAAACGACATCGTACTCATGGCCTCCTATAAAATTAATTTGTTTTTCATTTAGACCTCCCCACCAACAGGGAATGGGATCATCCTTATACATTAGCTCTATTTTGGACGCTTTTGAAATATCTTTATAGGGTATTGGTACTGTACAATTTTCATTTAAAGCGATAGTGTCTTTTTCGAATTGCATACTATCATCGTAAGGGGTTGTATACCAAACAACCAAGGCCCAGTTTTCATAATCGTCAATGTCGCTGTTGTAGGTCAGAAGATGCAAATAAACTGAATCTAAAGAACAAACGTTTTGTGTCAGAAAGAAATTGACATCGTCGGTGTAATCACTCTTGACAAAAAGGGAGTCTTCGGTCAATGACCAATGACCTTCAAAAACATTTCCATTTGCCATATACGAGATCTTGTATGTAAACCGTCCGTCGGGATATAATGTGATGGGAGAATATCCCGGTTTGATTGATTTTCGGGTTATATCATAATATTCATATGTTCCGGCAACAGTGATATTGCGTCGACTGTCGAAACAAGACTGTAAAACAAAGACAAACAGTATAATATATAATAATTTCATCTATTATGAAGCGTTATTCATTGAATATGATTTACTATTTGACGCTTATAGCCTACAGCATAAAATACCTTTCGACTCATAGTTAAAGTATTTTCTGTAATTATCGTTATATCATATTATTTCAAATTGTTAATATCGTAAAATTTGTTGTAAATAATAATATGACCTCGTTTGTATCGTAGGTGTTGACGATTGAATTGCTCAATGGATTGTTTGATGTTATTACCACTTTCTGAATCTCTATAATACTTAACAACACCCATAGATTCTCTAGGCAAATAAAAATAATCTGATTCGACTCTTTGTTTTAACTTTTGATAAGGTTCAAAATAATTAGCAAATATATTTGCTTGCTCGGCGGCTTCTAATTCGTCATTTTGATCATAAGCGACGGGGGTAACCTCCAATGTATTCAAATCAATTAAAAAACCTATTTTACCATCTTCGAATTGTTCTGCATGCTTTAATTCATGTGCCAGAATTTCAATATCTGTAAAATCCGTTTTCCTTCTACTGAGATTGACAAAAAACTGATTAGACTTAGGATCATAAGCAAAACTCCCACCTGCATCATCTTGTATATCGTCATTATTTTGAACATTGTAATGTATTTTTGACGATTGTATCTTATTATAATTATCTGGACATCTAGTTTTAAAAACATCAAGCAATTCCTTTAAGATTGCTTGTTCTTCAATTGTCCCACATACCACAATAGTATCTCCGTTTGGATCGATTAGCTTCATTGGATTCCATGCGCAATAGGCATACGGCGACAGCGAAGGGTACTTGTCCGCCATTGGGTCCACGCTGAGCCAACCAGTCATCAAATCATGCTCCAAGTATCTGGAACCGAAGTATGAATACCCTGTTTCGGGGTCTTTCTCTTTGCCGGTGAAAGGGGAAGGCGTGACTGTTGTGTTTGTGCGCTGGTGTAGCATAGCGGTTTTCTATAATAACGCGTTGTCAATCTCTATAGTATGTTTCATCGGAATCCGTGTTTGGGCTGTTTCCTATCTTGTCTTTTCATTCTGTCTTTTATATACACACCTGCACTGTTCTCCATCAAAGGTTTCAATACAATATATACCACCTTTCTCAAGGTAAAACCTTTTTTTGTTTAATATCGGATAACATGGACTGATTGTTGAAACATGATATAAAAAACCCGGTTTTATATTTTCGTGGCCAAAATTCACATATAACCCATACGGATAATAATAATAAATCCTGTCAATACTATCAACTTCGTCATTTGACAAATAAATGGTTTGCGATGAATCTAATTCATACACAACCTGGTTCGTATCATTCCGGTAACAAATATAAATCTTGTCAATATACGATTGAGCATAGTCATGAAATGTCATACCTACCGAATCTGATTGAATCGTACGTGTTTTTTCGGGATACAAACTCCATGGATATCTATTGTATTTGGTAGACATTATCAATGTGTCTCCAGAAATCTCATATATTCCATTTGCGGAATCCCCTGCACACAATCCATTGTTCTTTATCCAAAAGGTATAATCCTCATTAATTTGAATACTAAGATTTGCTTCATTGCGATACAATCCCACTATATTGGGTAAGTCTTGTGCATACAAGGAAAAAGACATGACCAAAAGAAACAGAAGTATAATATTATTTTTCATTTTACATTATGTATTATTTTCTGCACAGGAGTGTTGTATATTTCGGGTTTATATATATCAAATCCATATGATTCAATATAATCTTTTACACTCGTCTGAATCTTGACTAATTCAGAATATTTGAATCTGGTATTCATTTCTAAACATATTGCATTTTCAGACGGACTAGCAAACCTATTTGCCTGCTTTGCGGCTTCAATTTCATCATAGATATCATATGCTATTGGGGTAATCGAAATTGCCCTATTCGGATTATGTCTATCAAATTCAACCTTAAAACCTATGTCACCGTCTTCATATTGTTCCGCGTGTTTTAGCTCATGAGATAATACCTCCATGTCTGTATAGCCATTACTTGTATTATTTCTGTTTGATTTAATATTCACTTCGAAACTATTTGTCTTTGGATTATACGTGAAGTTCCCTCCGGATCCATCATCTTCACCTTCTGTATACTGAATGACATAATGATTAGTGGATTCTTGTAGTTTTTTATATTCTTTAGGGAAGCAATGCTGGAAACGCGCCAAGTATGAATATAATTTTTCTTTTTCGTGACCCACACAGGTTATCGTATCTCCTGTCGGGTCTATTAGCCTCACCGGATTCCAGGCGCAATAGGCATAAGGGCTAATGCTCGGGTACTTGTCGCTCATCGGGTCCACGCTGAGCCAACCCGCCATCAATTCATGGTCCAAGTATCTGGTACCGAAGTAGCTGTACCCTGTTTCGGAGTCTTTCTCTTTGCCGGTGAAAGAGGAGGAAAAACTGTAGAAATGCAAGTATTGATAATCAGTGTTTTGAAAGCGCCAAAAATAACTATTTTCGGCTTTGCCGAAAGTTATAGTTTGATGGTTTGATATGTTTTCAAATGTTTTCAAAACACTGATTTAATTGATATAACGTTAGATGGAATGTTATATTGCCAAAGTGGTTTAGTATTAATCATTGTGTAATTTTTTCTTTTTCTTTATTTTACATATAGTGGATTCTATGCATTTGTCGAATGGTTCCAGCATTGATGAATCACGGACAATGTAGCCAATACAAAACTCTTTGCATATCAAAACATCACGCCATATCTGGTTGCCATTTGTTCCACGCATGTCGAGGATGTCAGGCATGTCATATTCCAACACTTCATACCATGTGCAACCACAGGGTGAATAAATGATTTCTTTATGATATTCCTTTAACCCATGTTTTTTTGCTGCCAAAAGATGACGATAATGCATACGCCATCCTGATTCAACACTGTGTATTTTTTTTATATTCTCCCTGTTTAGACACATTTGAGGATCGCTATGATAATATAAGAAAGCAGAGTCCCCATAAGGTACTCTAATTTCACGATTATGACCGTAAAAAATTTTTTGTATAGTATTTTTGTTATAACCATCTGGTATATTGTAAAATACAAATTTGTACTTCCTGATTTTGACGGTTTGGTTGTGTGTGTTCAAAAAAGAAAGCGGGGACATGGTGCCACATGAGCATGACCCTAACAATAGGGCGCTTAAAACAAGCCAGTATTTTTTTGTTGCATTCATTACCACCAAGGTTTAATAGGTTTTCCGTTACGAAGCATTTCGGTTACTAAGCCATTACCGTGTTCATCCCTTACATAGTGAATTCGCA
>CAMNKG010000015.1 GCA_946542135.1 uncultured Bacteroidales bacterium | reverse complement strand
GGTTCACTCTCCGCAGCTTCCGTTCGCTATCTTCTGTTCTCAAAGCGCTTGTGACAATCACCCGGTATGGGTTGTGTCCCGAATGGCGTTGCTGCATCAATTCCGAGAAACGCTGACCGATATACTGCAACAGAAGCACCGTCTCGGGCGTCAGATAGGGAACGGAATGATACATGGTGTCGACCTTGTAGTCGGCCGTGGTGAAGATGGGGACCAGACCGCTGTGGTGGGCGGGGTCCCCTACCCTGTCGGGGTCTATTCCTTTATGGCGGGCCGCCGACAGCTGGACATAGTTGGAATCGTTAAACAGCTCCCGGTAGCCTATCCTGTCGATATTTACGGCGGGAATCTGGTCGCTGTCCAGCCGGCGACGCACTACGACATCCTTGGCAGAACGCGAAGTCGGCGTATTGGCATCCGTCAACGAGGCGGTTCCCATCGACTGCTCGAAGCCGCGTTCTTCGCCGGTGTCGCCATCCTTGGCACCTCGTGCCGAGATGAAGATTACGGCAACCAGTGCCACGCATACCATCACACCCCATGCAACACGATGTCCCAGACGTCGCTTGGAACGGCGTCGGGTGGGTTGGGGATGTGAACGGTACATCATAGTCTGTTGGCTGTTTTTCGAGGTTTTAAATCACTGTCTTTGTAGCAAATGGCAAAGTTCCCCCTTTCGGAGACCCTCAGTTTTTGGCCCTTACAAAATGCTGGCACACCTGGATGTTGTTCAGCATGGAACTCAGCACCAGGGTGTCTTTATCCAAACGCGTCACTATCTGTGTGTCGGCCAACGTACCGGTGGGATTGACCAAGAACAGGGTGTCGCCGGTGGCGTTGATACGCCAGCCAACCTCCTGGTCCATAACACCTTCCTGATACTGATGTCCCTTTTTGTATGTCTCAGAACCGTCGGTGGCACCCGCCACTTCCATCGGTGAACCTTCGAACTTCCAGTACTGCATAAGACCACGTTCCGGCATGCCGATACAGTCGGGTCCATAACAGAACTTCACCAACTGCCAACGGCCTTCGATGCCCTTATGGCCACAGCCGCCACAGAAAACGAGCGCCATCACAGCACATGACACTACGGTTAAAAAAGGTTTGCTTTTCATATTACATTTATTTTTAAATATCAATTACTTACAACTCATCCGTCGCATACGCTCTCACAATAGCGATTTCGCATATCCAAGCAGGTCTGCATAATAGCGGTCCACGAGATGAGGATTGCGATAGGCCACCTCATGTTCGTCGCCGACAAGGACGGTCTGCATCCCCGCCCGGCGGCCGAAAAGCATGTCGCTTCGCGTATCGCCCACCATCACGCTTTGGCGCAACAGCACCTCAGGGTAGTCGCGCCGCGCCTGCAAAGCCATGCCTATGGAGGGTTTGCGCATAAACGAGTGGGCCGACTTCAGCGCCGGACAATAGTAGATGCGGTCTATACGACCCCCTGCCGACGCCACCTGCTCCTGCAGCCAGTCATGTATCCGGTCCAGATCGGATTCCGTCATCAGCCCCTTCCCTATCCCCTGCTGGTTGGTAACCACGAAGATACGGTCAAAGACACGCGAAAAGATGGCCATGGCCTCCAACACGCCGTCAATCAGCTTGAAATCTTCTAACCGAGTGACATAGCCGTCGATGATGCGTTCGTTGATGACACCGTCTCTGTCCAAAAACAATGCCTTCATACTACAAAAGCTCCTTTTCAATAAGATAACTGTTTCGGGTGGTGGAGTTGCGACATATCAGCTCGCCCAAGAATCCGGCAAGGAACAGCATGGCGCCCATCAGGACAAACAGCATGGAGAGGTAGAACCACACGCTGTTGGTAAGGGCTATGCGACCGCAAAGCCGCAGCACGCACACCACCACTAAAGCAATGAATCCCAGCAAAAAACTGCACGACCCCACAAGGCCGAAGAAATGCATGGGCTGTTTTCCGAACTTGGACATAAACATGATAGACATCAGGTCAAGATAACCGTTGACGAAGCGGTTCAAGCCAAACTTGGTCACGCCAAACTCGCGCTTGCGGTGCTGCACCACCTTCTCGCCTATTTTCCCGAAACCTGCCCATTTGGCTATCACTGGAATATAGCGGTGCATCTCTCCGTATACTTCAATGCTCTTCACCACATCGTGGCGATATGCCTTGAGGCCGCAATTGAAGTCGTGGAGTTTGATGCCCGACAGGCGGCGTGTGGTCCAGTTGAAGAACTTCGACGGAATGTTTTTGGCCAGTTTGGAGTCGTAACGTTTCTTCTTCCACCCCGACACCAAGTCGTAACCATCTTCCTTGATCATGCGGTAGAGTTCCGGCACCTCGTCAGGACTGTCCTGAAGGTCGGCATCCATCGTGATCACCACGTCGCCCGAAGCATGGGAGAAACCCACGTTCAGCGCCGCCGACTTTCCGTAATTGCGGCGGAACTTCACGCCTTTGTATCGCGGATTCTTGTCGCGCAGCTGCTCTATGACAGCCCACGAACGGTCCTTGCTTCCGTCATCGACCATGATGACTTCGTAGTCGAAGCCGTGCGACTCCATGACTCTGTCTATCCATTCTGCCAGATGCGGCAGCGACTCGTCTTCATTGTATAATGGTACAACAATGCTGATATCCATATTGTTATTAATTTTCTGGTTTTATTATTACTGTTTTTTATTTTTCTCGCAAAAATCATTTTTTGGGTCTGACAATGTTGTTCTCCGTGCGAAGCACCAGCGCCATAACGAAGGCGGTCATTATAGACATCACCGCCGTCAGAAAAGCACCTATCAGCGCCCACGTCACCACTGTATATGTCTGCATCACAGCTATGGTCTGCTCTTTCTCCTCGGGCGTACCCGCTCCGTTGCGCTCATTGTTCACAAACTGCTCCAAGCACCGGTGCGGGAAGTCAGCATCAATCACACTGCCATAAAGCATCAGGAATAAACCGTACACCACGGCAGCCACGACGCCCAACCCTAAGCCATAAAGCATCAATTCTTTAAAGAAAACCTTGCCTTCGGGGAGCCGCTGACGGTACCTGTAGCCGAAGAAAAACGTGGCCACCAGCAACGCCAGATCCGTATACAACGTATGTGGAACCGCAATCGGATAGTAAATCAGCTTCATAAACAGCACCACCACGGATAAAAAAACACCCGTGTAGACTCCATCGCGCAAATACGCCTTGCGGTATCTGCCGTAAATCTCTGACTTATACCTTCTTAAAAGTCCCATTACATATTTTTATTCGTTGCAAAATTACTAAAAAACAACGTTCCGACAAAATTTATCTCGCTCTGCAGAAACAAGATTTCAACAATCTCTGTTTATCCGTTGTCGGCATAACAAGCAACGCCCCATGCTCTTGCCGGTCGCAGACAGCACAAATCGCAACATTCCTCCATGCAGTTGTCTGCGTGCTTTTGGCTCTGTTAATTTGTTGACAGATTGCATTTTTTTTAGTTCAAAATGCGTCTAATCAAAAAAAATACTTTATCTTTGCAAAAAAATAACAAACATTTTACTTTGTATTCTTTATTTATAATTTATTGACAAATACACCAAAACATGAGAAAAATTACATTTATTGCGGTGCTCTCTTGTCTTTTATTCTCTTCCTGCCTCAAGGATGGTTTCAATGACTTCGACGCACTGCGCCAGCCCATGTCCTTTCATGGACAAATCAATCCCACCCTGGGTGTCCCTGTTGGCGAAGGCTCTGCCACCGTCTTCGACATGATCAACATGGTGCAGTTCTCCACGGCATCCATGGAAATAGGATACGACAGCATCCTCACCGTCACCTATGACACCAACATGTCGTTCCATATCAACCTCAACGAATCGAAACACAAAGGTCCTGCCCCGAAGGATGACAACATCGTCCATGTGGCCCACAGAAACATCCAAGGCTCTGTTGCCGTCGACCTTTTCGACAACATCGCACTGCTCGACACCACCGGCTTGGAGGTCGACAGCCTGCTGGTCTACCTCAAAGCCTTCGTCAAGGCTTCTGCCGAGGACAGTTTGAACACCATCAACACCATCCACGACTACCACGTCCAGGTCTACTATGACCAGCTGACGCTCAGCGTGGTCGGACAAGACAACTTGGTCTACAACATCCTCGCCATCGAAGACTCCATCCCCATCGTCAACCTGCTTCACGGCGAATACATCACCCTGTTCAACAACACCGACATCAGCACCATCATCAACAAAAGACCTAAGGAAATACGCTATACGGCACGCATGAACATCGCTTTCGAGGCTGCCTTCTTCGCCATGTCTGGCCTTAGCGAAGACCAGTTCGTCGCCGACTCCATCGGCATCCAGACGGTGGATATCAACGCCGACCTCAAAGCTCGCTTTCCCATCTCTGCCTATATCAACAACTTGCAATACACTGTCGACATCAATTTCTCGCCATCTTTCCGCCTGGACAACCTGGAAATCGACTCGTCGATGATTTTCCTGGACTGCTTCAACGGCATTCCCCTCGCCCTGAGCATTCACGCTCTGTTTGTTGATGAAAACGACAACATCCTATGCGATGTCGTCAATACCGAAATAGATGGGGCCCCTGTGACGCTGGTCAACGGACACTATATCGCAACAGGCAAAAAAGAGTCGCTCCTCGAAATACCGGTGACGCTGACCGTCTACAACGCGCTGATGAATACCTCCAAGATACGCCTCACCGCCGGTGTGCACACCTCCGAAGCCATCAACCACCGCCGCGTGGCCATTCGCGCCAACGACGAACTCTTCGTCCGTGCCTATGCCAAAATCAAGCCTAACTATGTCATCGATATCGACTTTGACCAAGATTCCACTGAAACGTCGAAAGGAGGTGCCCAATGAAACGTAACGCTCTCAATTTCATCAAAATCGCCGTTCTCACTGCCTGTCTCTCCTTGACCTTCGATGGCGTGGCGCAATCCAGCAGCATACTCTACGGATCGTCGCGCAACCCCTTGATGAACAGCGTCAACCCCGCTTTCTTCCCCTCCAACTCCAGAGCCTATATCTCTTTGCCTGGCGTCAACACCAACTTCATCAGCCCGCTGGCTTACAGCAGCATCTTCCAATACGACTCTGCCGCCGGCAAGACGTATATCAACGCCAACAACATCCTCGACACCCTCGCCAACAACGGCGACATCCGTTTGGGCCTCAACGTCAACGCCGTTGGCTTGGGCTTCAACTTCAACAAGTTCTTCATCACCGTCTCCACTCAAGCCAAGGTGGACTTCGGTTTTGCACTGCCTAAAGGCATCGTCACCTTCCTGAACGAAGGCAACTATGGCCACGTGGGCGACGACTACATCGAGCTGCTCGACGGCCGCCTGGCTTCGGCGCGCGTATACGGTGAAGCCGCCCTCGGCTTCGGCTACAACATCAACGACAACATCACCATCGGCGCCCGCGCCAAATTCCTCGTCGGCTATTTCGACCTCTCCACCGCGGGATCCTCCTGCCGACTCTACACCGCCGAAGACTATTCCTCCATCACCGGCGTCGTCGACCTCAACCTCAACAACACCTCTATTTTCGAAGAGACAACTGACGAAAACGGAAAGAAATCCTACAAAATCAAATCCTATTTCCCTCATAACTACGGTTTGAATTTCGACCTTGGCGTCCGCTATGCCACCGACCTCTTCGAGGTGTCGGCAAGCATCATCGACCTCGGCCCCGGCATCCATTGGAACGAAAACGTGAAACGCATCGTCTCGGCTCGCGAAAACAACAGTTTCACCTTCTCCGGCGTCGATGTCAGCAATATGATGCACGGCGGCACGCTCGACTCCACCTTTACGCAACAACTCATTGACTCTCTTACCTCTCTGACCGAATACAAAACCATCGACGGAGAAGACTACTGGACCTCGATTCCCACCAAAGTGAATATCGGCGGTCTCTTCCATTTCACCAAAGGCTTCAGCGCCGGTCTCCATTTCCACGGCGAATTCGACCGCGCCCTGACCAAGGTTGGCGATGTCTTCAAAACCCAGAATGTCGGCTTCTACAGCAACACCTCCCTCATGGCACGCCTCTCTCTCTACGATTGGGTGGAGATTGTCGCCTCGGCATCCGTCATCACCAACAACGGCCGATGGAACTGGTTCAACCCGGGCGTAGGTGTCACCATCACGCCGCTGCGCACGCTGCAAGTGTACGCCTTCCTCGACTACATCTCCAACATCTACCTCATCGACGCCAAACATTTCAACATTTCCGCCGGTCTTAACCTCTTCCTGGGCAGCAGCGCCTCAAGATAATATCATGAAAAAAACACTTTGTATCTGCATTATAGCCTTACTCCTCGGTGCCTGCAACAGTGACATCGAGGAGTTCCGCTTTGTCGGAAAAGTGGTGGGTGCCGAGATGTGCTCCTCATCATTAATAGGTTACATCATCGACATCCAATCGCCCGACAGCCTGGGCGCCGACATCACCACAAGCAGCGGCACCTACCACCACGCCGTTATGGCCTACCGCTCTTCGCGACAACTCAAGCAGGACGAGGTCGTCTACGGCGTGGGCTATTTCACCAAGAGCTTCGCCGCGCTCAACTGCTTCGGTCTCATCGAAAACAACCTGCCCGAAATGATTCTGCTCAGCGTCGATGAAGACTCCACAGATTTCAACACCAAACAACAGACCGTATCACTTTAATCCTCTTCTAACCAAACTTTCAATTACCAACTCATGTCCAATATTGTAGCCATCGTCGGACGTCCCAATGTGGGTAAATCAACACTCTTCAACCGACTCATCGAAGAACGCAAAGCCATCGTCGACGAGACCTCCGGCGTCACCCGCGACCGCCAATACGGCCATTCCGACTGGAACGGCAAACATTTCTCCGTTATCGACACTGGCGGCTACGTCATGGGAGGCGACGACGCCTTCGAAACCGAAATCCGCAAGCAGGTGGCTCTGGCCATCGAAGAAGCCGACGTCATCCTCTTCCTCGTCGATGCCAAAGAAGGTCTGACGCCCATGGATGAAGACGTCGCCGACATGCTCCGCCGCTGCAAAAAGAAAGTCATGCTCGTCGTCAACAAATGCGACACGCCTGCGCGCCACGAGACCATCGGCGAATTCTACGCTTTGGGCCTCGGCGAGCTCTACCCCATCGCCGGCATCACCGGTTCCGGCACGGGCGACCTTCTCGACGCCGTCGTCGCCGACTTCGACGAGGGCCAGGAGCTACAGGACGACGGGCTGCCTCGTATCGCCGTCGTCGGCCGCCCTAACGTCGGCAAGTCGTCGTTCATCAACGCCATCACAGGCCAAGAACGCAACATCGTCACACCCATCGCCGGCACCACGCGCGACTCTATCCTGTCACATTACAACCTCTTCGGTTTCGACTTCAACTTTGTCGACACCGCCGGTCTCCGCAAAAAACAGAAAGTCAACGAAGACCTGGAATTCTACTCCGTGCTGCGTTCTGTCCGCGCCATCGAAAACAGCGACGTATGCATCCTGATGCTCGACGCCTCGCAAGGTATCGAACAGCAAGACCTCAACATCTTCGGCCTCATTCAACGCAACCACAAAGGCGTGGTCATCGTGGTCAACAAATGGGACCTCATCGAGAAAGAATCCAACACCCACCGCGACTTCGAAAACGCCATACGCGAACGCATTGCGCCCTTCAACGATGTACCCATCATCTTCACCTCGGTCATCAACAAACAACGCATTTTCAAAGTGCTCGAAACGGCACGTCAGGTCTTCGAAGCACGCAGCCGCAAGATCTCTACCTCTGAACTCAACGACACCCTCCTGCCCATCGTCAAAGAGCAGAATCCCCCACCCAGCGTCAAAGGCAAATGGATCAAGATCAAGTACATCACACAACTCCCCACCCCTTATCCTCAGTTTGTCTTTTTCTGCAACCTGCCACAGTATGTGCGCGATCCCTATCGTCGCTACGTCGAGAACAGGATGCGTGAGATATGGGACTTCCACGGTGTACCGTTCAACATCTATTTCCGTGCTAAATAAAAGCCTATGGACGAAGTACGCATCGACAAATACCTTTGGTCTGTCAGACTCTTCAAAACGAGGAGTCTGGCAACCGATGCTTGCCGCTCTGGCCGCGTCAAGATGAACGGCATGCCGGTCAAGCCGTCTCACGAAGTCAGCGAAGGCGAAATCTACGAACTCAACATCGAGCAGACGCACCGCACCATACAGGTGAAAGCGCTGCTCGGCAACCGCGTCGGTGCCAAGCTGGTGGAAAACTACATGACGGACCTTACGCCCAAAGAAGAATACGAGCGCATCCAAATGGCCCGCCAGTATTCCTTCGAAAAACGCGACCGCGGTGCTGGTAGACCCACAAAACGCGACCGCCGCGAAATAGAAGAATTCAAATACAAATAGTCGCCGTCTGCCGCCTATCCATCAGAAAGTCAGTCTTATGCTTGCCGCAGGAACAAAGGAAAAGCCATTGTTCCCCCACAGCTTGCCACCACCTGAAGGCAACAGTTCAGGAGACACATTCAACGTCAAATCGTCGGTGATCTGAAAATCAAACAGGTGACCAAAGACATAAGCATCTATCAGGTTCAGCCCATAGACAGCCACCGTTATGATTACTGACAACTGGAAACTCTTGTTGTAGGTCTCATACAGGTTGTAGATGTTGGATGTCGGAAAGGCAGCGTAGTCCGCCTCCAAGGGGGTATCGTCGTGGTTCACGCGATAGAGGTACTCGTCCTTGTAGGACTTCATCTCCCTATAATTATATAATGTATAATAGCCCATGCCACCCAAGGCGGCATAGACAATGGGTATCTTCCACGCCTGATGATTGTAGGCCTGACCCGCGCCGGGAAGAACAGCCGACAGGATGAGCGCCTTGTTGGGACTGTGATCCTTAGCCGTAGTTGATTGCGCCCGAACGCCACCATGCTGCATAACGAGAAAAAGAGCAAGGCATAAAAGCCCTACTCTTTTATGGTTGATTCTATATGACAGCGCTCGAATCAATGTTCCTTGATAAGTTTTATGATTCGTTCAAAATCCTTGTCGTTGTTGAAATGGATCGTCAACGTACCTTTGCCACGACGGCTACGTTTGATTTCCACTTCCGACTGCAGATACTGCCTCAACGAGGAGCGTGAAGCAGCATGTATTTCCGGCAGGTCCTCTTTCTTCTTGGCCACTGGTGGCGTCTTGGTTTTGGCAAGGTCTTTCACCAGCTGTTCGGTCTGCCTGACAGACAATTGCTTGTTGATGATGTCGTGAAGCAGCGCGAGATGGGTCTGTGTATCCTCAACATTGACGAGGCAGCGTGCATGCGCCATGCTAATCTGGTCGCTGCTCAAGGCGATCTGCGTCTCAGAGGGCAGATTGAGGAGACGGAGGTAGTTGGTGATCGTGGAACGGTTCTTACCGACTTTCTCGCTCAGCTGTTCATGTGTCAGCTGGCACTCTTCGATAAGGGCGTTGTAAGAGAACGCAATCTCCATCGCGTTAAGGTTTTCGCGCTGAATGTTCTCCACAAGAGCCATTTCCATCATCTGGGTGTCGGTGGCGATACGGATGTAGGCAGGCAGTTCCTTTAAGCCGGCAATCTGCGATGCCCTCAGTCGGCGTTCGCCTGCTATCAGCTGGTATTTGCCGTCAGGCATCTGGCGTACCGTGATGGGCGTGATGACCCCCTGCTGGCGGATGGACTGTGCCAATTCCTCCAACGCATTCTGGTCAAACTCCTTGCGCGGCTGGAAGGGATTGGCTTCAATGCTGTCGATAGGTATTGTGGTGATGGCCGTGGTCAGATTGGGTCTTCCCATGGCGGCATCGATGTCGACATCAGGAAGTATGGAGCCCAACCCGCGACCCAGACCGGTAGTTTTTTTCTTTGTTGGCATAGCTCACTATTCATTAACGGGCTTCGTCATGTTGTTGCGGCGAAGTATTTCATTGGCAAGATTGAGGTAGTTGATGGCGCCCGGGCACGAAGCGTCGTGCATGATGATGGAACGGCCATAGCTGGGTGCTTCGGCCAGCTTGGTGTTGCGGTATATCAAGGTGTCGAACACCATCTGTTTGAAATGGCTTCTCACATCCTCGACCACCTGACGAGCCAGACGCAGACGCGAATCGTACATCGTAATCAGAAGACCCTCGATAGAGAGCTTCGGGTTGAGGCGTGTCTGGACAATACGGACGGTGTTCAACAATTTTCCAAGACCTTCCAGTGCAAAATACTCGCTCTGTATCGGTATAATGACCGAGTCCGAAGCCGTCAAAGCATTAATGGTGATCAGGCCCAACGAAGGAGAACAGTCGATGATGATAAAATCGAAGTCATCACGGATGGGGGCCAAAGCCTTGGAAATGTAGAATTCCCGCTGTTTTTCGTTGACCAGGTCTATCTCGGCGCCCACCAAGTCGATACGGGTCGGCAGCAGCCAAAGGTTGGGAGTTTCCGTCTCAACGATGCAATCGCGTGCGGCAGCCTGTCCGAGAAAACATTCATAGGCACTGAGTTCAACCTTTTCAGGGTTGACGCCAAGTCCCGAAGTGGCATTGGCCTGTGGGTCGGCATCGATGAGGAGCACTTTATGTTCCAGCACGGCGAGCGATGCCGAAAGGTTTGTCGCCGTTGTGGTTTTGCCCACTCCTCCCTTTTGGTTGGCTATTGAGATGATTTTTCCCATAATAAGATTTAGATATTGAAATCGATTCCGTCAATGATGTTGTCATCCTTCTCGCCTACAGGGCTGAAATGGCGTTCGTATGACTCCGGCTCTTCAGGGATGACACCGGTCTCAATGAAACTGATGGCATTGGTGAGGCCACGCTGGAATTTTTCAAAATCTTCTTTGTATAAGAACATTTTATTCTTTTCAAAAGTGAAATTACCGGTGTTGTTGTCGAAAATTTTGCGACTCTCGGCGATAACGATGAATTTGTCACCGGCTTTGGTCTCTTTCACATCGAAGAAGTATTTACGTTTTCCGGCACTAATCGCTTGTGAATACAATTCTTCTCTCATTCTGTTGTTGCTATAATCCATGATATTTGTTGATTTGATTTGGAACGGCAAAATTACTTGTTTTTTTTCAGATAGCGTCTGTTTTCGTAAAAAAATATCAACACCGAAATGTGTAATGGCGTTCAGAATGCTTTGTGTGTCATGATGTCGAGCACCACATCGTCGGTCTGTTCCATGCCTTCCTGTCCCAATCTGCCCAGATTGCGGATTGAGAAGTCGGTGTCTTTTTCCGAGAGGCCGTCGCAGGCGTCAACGACATGGTTGTGCAACGCCAATTCGGCACAGACAAAGGCACTGTAAAGTCCCGTCGACATCTTGAGTGCACACGACGGTTTGGCGCCGTCGCACACCATGCCCGCCAAGGTGTTGATCATGTTCTTGATGGCATAACACATCTGGTCAAAGCTGCCTCCGTGCAGGTAGGTGATGCCTGCCGACACGCCGATAGTGGCGTTGACAATGCCGCATAGCGCTGACAGGCGGCCGATGCCCCGCTTGATGTATATCGACATCAGATGACTCAATATCAGCGCTCGCGTCACCTGTTCCTCGGAGCAGTGCTTGGCCTTGCCATATTCGAAGATTGGCAACGTGCAGGCTATGCCCTGGTTTCCGCTGCCGCTATTGGAGTAGATTGGCAGCGTGCAGCCATCCATGCGGGCGTCGGAAGCGGCCACGGTGCGCGCTATGACGGTATGCACAATGTCGCCTTCGGCGTTCTCCATCAGTATGCGCCCGGTGTTCAGTCCGTAACCTTTGAGGCCTTCTTCGGCGGCGGCGGCGTTAAGCTTCACCGTTTCACGGATAAACAGCAGCTCGTCGAGGGGCGCCGTAGTGGCGTAGTCGTAGACGATACGGGTGCTCAACTTCAACTCCGACCCGGTGTCGCCATCGGTCGAGATGGCTCCGTTTTCCTTGTCCAAAAGGACGTTGTTGTTGCGGGCCACGTAGATGAAATTGGTATGGCGCTTGGAGATGATGGCCGTAGCCGTGTCGCTGCCCTTGCGGCAGATGCATTCTATGTATAGTTTGTCCTCGCACGGACATTTCAGTCCAATGGTGATGTCGTCGCCGTGGTTGGCGAGCCACTTCTTAGCCTCCTCGAGGTCCTGCTGTGGCACCGTGAGCACCTCGAGTTGTTTTTCCGACTTGCCGGCGGTGAGGGCGATGGCCACGGCGATAGGAAGACCTATCATGCCCGTGCCCGGAATGCCGACACCCATAGCGTTTTTGAAGACATTCTTGCTGAGAAGCAACTCGGTATGGTCGGGCATGGTGCCCAAGGTCTCGCGCGCTTTGGCTACAGCCAAGGCCACCGCACCGGGTTCGGTGCACCCGGTGGCGACGACGACCTCACGCTTGATCAGTTCGCTGATCTGTTCTCGGACATTGGCGTTCATGCCTGGAAAATTTTCTGCCAGTTTTTATATTCACGTTCACGCCAGGGACCGTTATGATAGACATACGAGGCGATGGCGGGGATTACGGTAGTGCCTTCGGCGTAGACCATCTGCTGAAGTTCCTCCGACACCTTGCCCCACGAGCCAGCTTCAAGCAGTGTGGACGAAGAGCAGGCGCCGTCGCGGACGTCGGCCACGGTGATCTGGATGGCATACTTGTGCATAGGCACCTCGTGACCAAGGATCTCGGCACAGACCACAGTGTCCTGAGCAAAGTTCTTGGGCGTGCCACCGCCGACCATGAAAAGACCCGTCTCGGGGGCCGCCATTTTGATTTTGGTCAGCTCGACGAAGTCGCACACCGAGTCGATGCTCAGATAAGGCTTGCCAGCCTGAGCACGTTCCCACTGGTGCTTACCGATGCCGAAGCCAGCCGAACTGTCGGAGAAGGCGGGACAGAAGATAGGCACGCCACACTCGTAGCAGGTCTGTATGAGGCTGTCCTTCTTGACGCTACGTCCATTGTGCAGCCATTTGCCCAGTTCGTAGATGAATTCGCGGGAGCTGTAGGGACGCGCCTCGAGCATGTTGGCCAGTTCGTAGGTGGCATTGTCGCAAGCCTGCAGTTCCTCTTCGTCGATGAAGGTATCGTAGATGCGGTCGATATAGAGTTCGCGGAGTTTGGTGTCGGGGATGACATTTTCTTTGGTGCCGATATAGTGTTTGAAGCCCAGGGCCTCAAAGAGGTCCATATCGATGATAGATGCTCCGGTAGAGACCACGACATCGATCATTTTGTTTCTGACCATGTCGACGTAAACCTGCATGCAGCCTGCAGCAGAAGTGGAACCGGCGATAGTCAGGATGTTGGTGCATTCCTTTTCAGCGCACATTTTCATCAGGATGTCGGCAGCGCGGGCGGTGTCGCGCGAGGTGAACGACATGTGGCGCATGGCGTCGATGAGTTCGGTGGAATTGTACTTTTTGATGTCGATGTGTTGAACGGTTTCTTTGAGAAGATCTTTCTTTTCCATTTTATAAAATATTATTATTATTTGAATTTCAAATTATATGTAATAAGTCTGTTGGAATTTTGAAAATGCAAAAATAGCAAAAAACTAACAGATTACAAAAAAAAATTCATTTCTAAAACATTTGGTCGTTTTCGTGGTTCATTTTGGAATCGATAACGATAGACATTTCCTGACGTGGAGCGCCCTGGTCGAAATCTTCGTTGGGTCCCAAGCCCGAGTTGAGCGCCACGGGGTTTTCGTAGTCGCGGTTCTCGAACCGGGCAAATTTGCTGACAAATTTGAGACGCACCTCGCCGGTTTCACCGCTACGGTGCTTGGCCAGTATGATGTCGGCCATGCCTATGGTGGAGCCTCTGTCGTCTTCCAGTATCTGATAGTATTCCGGACGGTAGATGAACATCACGATGTCGGCATCCTGCTCGATAGCGCCCGACTCGCGAAGGTCGGAGAGCTGTGGCTTCTTGGTGCCGCCGCGGGTCTCGACAGCACGCGAAAGCTGCGACAGTGCCAGCACCGGGACGCCCAATTCCTTGGACAGCGCCTTGAGCTGGCGCGAGATCATGCTGATTTCCTGCTCGCGGTTGCCGTTGCGGAGCTGTTCGCCGCCGCCCTGCATCAACTGCAGATAGTCGATGAAGATCATCTGTATGTCGTGCTGCTGCTTCAGACGGCGACATTTGGCGCGGAGTTCGAAAATGGAGAGCTGAGGCGTGTCGTCGATGTAGATGGGGGCGTCGTTGAGGACCTGGGCACGCGTGTACAGTTGGTTCTTCTCCCACTCCGGCAGTTTCTCACCTTTCTTGAGCCTGTCGCCCGAGATGCCCGACTCGCTGCTAATGAGTCGCATCACGAGTTCTACGGCCGTCATTTCGAGCGAGAAAAAGGCGATGGCTTTCTTCATCTCCACGGCGATATTGCGCGCTATGGAGAGCGCAAAAGCAGTCTTACCCATTGCGGGACGTGCGGCAAGGATGATCAGCGTGCCGGGCTGGAACCCTGCAGTCATGCGGTCCAGGTCGACAAAGCCCGACGGCACGCCGCTACAGGAGCTGTCGTTCTCCTGTGCCGACTCAATCTGCTCGAAAGCAGTTTTCAGCACGTCAGGCATATTGCGGTATTCGGTGTGGAAATTCTTCTCGTCGATATCCATCAGCAGCTGCTCAGTCTTGTCAAGGAGGCTGAGCACATCGGTGGTTTCGTCATAGGCCTCGGTGAGCGTCTGCGTAGATATTCGGATGATTTCGCGCTGTATGTATTTCTCAGAGAGAATGCGTGCGTGAAACTCGACGTGGGCCGCCGAGACCACATGGTTGGTGAGCTGCGAGAGGTACATGCTGCCACCCACTTCCTCCAGACGGCCTTCTTTGAGCAGCTGCTGCGCCACCGTGAGCAGGTCGATGGGTTTCGACTGTTCGAAAAGGGTCAGAATGGCGTGGAAAATAATCTGATGTTCCGGACGGTAGAAATACTCCTCGTGAAGCATCTGAATAGTGTTGTTCAATGCGTTGGAGTCGAGCATCAGGGCGCCCAGAACGGCCTCTTCCAGTTCTACAGATTGGGGTGGTGTCTTGCCATTTAGAGAGAAGGCTTGTTCATAAGTAATTCTCTCCTTTCTTTTTGTGAGATTTATCTGAGTGGTTTCCATAATGCAAAAATACTGCTTTTTTTTGTACAGGTATCTTTTTTTGCAACAATTTTTTTTCAACATGGTCGTTATGGAAAAGAATTTTAACGAAATCCGATGAATCTAAAAAGCAGAAAACTCTTTACACTATCACTCCTTCTACTGGCACTGTTGACGATGGACGCAACCGATGTACAAGCACAGCGCCGCCACCGCCGCCACCACGGACGCGGCCAGGTGTTTCGCGCCTACCCCATCCTGGGGGCCACGGCATCACAGATGAGAGGCGACGAATTGCGCGGTTTCAAACGGTGGGGCTTCACCGCCGGTGTGGGCTCCATAGTGGCCCTTTCCGACGACGACATGTGGCACATCTCGCTCGAAGCCGATTTCGCGCAACGCGGCGCCTACAACAAGACCAACGACCCCTACGCCCTGCTGGAATTCCAGCTGAACTATGTCGACATACCCGTGGCCGTTCACTTCACCGACCCCTATGGCGGTATCACCCTCGGCGTCGGACTCAACTATAGCCGCCTGGTGCAACAGCCTCACGGCGAGATGGTCTTTTCGCCAACATATTTTGTCCCCGACACCTCCGACATGTCTTTTCTGAAAAACGACCTGGCGGCAGTCATCGACCTGCGCTTCCCCGTGTGGCGTGGACTGACGCTGAATTTCCGCTATCAGCACTCTATCATTCCCGTGAAAAGGGACTGGTATTTCACAGAATACAACACCGCCCTGCCCGGCGGCAGCGACACGTGGTGTAACGACATCTACAACTCATCGGTATCCGTAAGGCTGCTCTATGTCTTCGGCGAGTCCGACTCCAGAAAACCGCACAGAAAGAAACATCGCCGTTGACGCCTCCACTCCCCGACCGGCATCCCAACCCTCAAGAAACCAGACAAAAAGAAAATGGAACGAATAGCACTGTTTCCCGGATCCTTCGATCCCATGACCATCGGGCATCTCAACATCCTGCAGCGTGCCCTCCCGCTCTTCGACCGCATCATTGTCGCCATTGGCGTCAACAGCGACAAGAAAGGCTTCATGCCTATCGAAGAGCGCCTGGCCCGCATACGCCACGCCACGCGCGAAATGCCCAACGTGGAGGTGACCACCTACGACACGCTCACCACGGCGTTCTGCAAAGAGAAACAAGCGCGCTACATCATCCGCGGCGTTCGCTCGCAGACTGACTTTGAATACGAAAGGAACATTGCAGCGATAAACAGGCTGCTGGACCCTGAGATAGAGACCGTCCTGCTCTTTGCCGACGCCCGTTTCGAAGCCATCAGTTCTTCGATGGTCAGAGAGCTGGCCGCCTTTGGCGAAGACATCTCCCCGTACGTGGTGTAAAGCCGCATTGAGCCGATTCCTGCCCCGACAGACACCATAATAGAATAAAAAGCACAACATCGCATGGTTTTTCTCGATACTCCGATAGAATACCTTAAGGGTGTGGGCCCCGCAAGGGCGCAGCTGCTACAGCGCGAGCTGGACATATACACCTATGGCGACCTGTTGGAGTATTTCCCCTACCGTCACATCGACCGCTCACAGTTCTCCACCGTGCGCGACATGGACATCGAGGAACCCTACGTTGTGCTGCGCGGCACTATCGACGAGATGCACACCGTCACCTCGGGGAAAAGCACCCGGCTGACAGCGCGTTTCAGCGACAGCACCGGCACCGTGGAGCTGGTATGGTTTCAGGGCATCAAATGGATCAAAGAGTCTCTCAAATCCGATGTGGAGTACGTGGTCATGGGCAAGCCATCGGTATTCAACGGCCACATCAACATCGCCCACCCCGACATCGAAAGGGCCGACCGCGAAAGCGCCACCACAAAAAAATACTACCCCGTCTACTCCTCCACCGAAAAGCTGAAGACCAAAGGTCTGAATTCGAAAGGCATAGCCAAACTCATGGAACAGCTGCTGATGATGGCAAAAGGGCGCATCCCCGAGACGCTGCCTCCCGCCGTCGTGGCTAAATTCAAACTGCCGTCGAGGGCCGACGCCATCGAGGTAATCCATTTTCCACGAGACCATCATGACCTGGTGCTCTCCATGCAGCGCATGAAGTTCGAAGAACTCTTTTTCCTCCAGCTCGATTACCAGTACGCCAAATACAGCCGCCGTCTGCAGACCGACGGCTATGCTTTCCCCGTGGTGGGCGACGCCTTCAACCGCTTCTACCACGAAAAACTGGCCTTCGAACTGACCGGCGCTCAGAAACGCGTCGTCAAGGAGATCCGCGCCGACATGAAAAGCGGACACCAGATGAACCGCTTGCTTCAAGGCGACGTGGGCAGCGGCAAGACACTGGTGGCGCTGCTCTGCATGCTCATAGCCATCGACAACAAATGCCAGGCATGCATGATGGCTCCCACCGAAATCCTGGCCAACCAGCACTACCTGAATATCAAGCGCATGCTTGAAGGGCTGGACATCAGCATCGCGCTGCTGACGGGTGCCGTGAAAACGGCAGCCAAACGAAAAATCAAGGAGCAGCTGCGCGAAGGCAAGATAGACATACTGATAGGCACACACGCCGTCATTGAGAAAGACGTACAATTCAAACAATTAGGTTTTGTCGTCATCGACGAGCAACACCGTTTTGGCGTGGAACAGCGCTCCAAGTTGTGGACCAAAAGCGTCCGTCCGCCCCATGTGCTGGTCATGACAGCCACCCCCATTCCCCGAACACTGGCCATGACGCTCTACGGCGACCTCGACTGTTCCGTCATCGACGAACTGCCTCCAGGACGCAAAGCCATCAAGACCTTGCATTGCACCGACGCCCAACGGCTTAAAGTCTTTGCCTTCATGCGCAACGAGATAGCCAAAGGACGTCAGATATACGTCGTCTATCCCCTCATAGAAGAATCCCCAACGCTGGAACTGAAAGACCTCATGGACGGATACGAAAGCATCGTCCGCGAATTCCCGCTGCCACAATATCAGGTTAGCATCGTCCACGGCCAGATGGACAGCGAAGCCAAAGACTACGAGATGCAACGCTTCAAGAGCGGACAGACGCAGATCATGGTGAGTACCACCGTCATAGAGGTCGGCGTCGACGTTCCCAATGCCACCGTGATGGTGATTGAAAATGCCGAACGCTTCGGCCTGTCGCAGTTGCATCAGCTGCGCGGTCGCGTGGGTCGCGGCGGCGAGCAGTCCTACTGCATCCTCATGACAGGCAACAAGTTGTCCAACAACGGCAGGGAACGCATCAATACCATGGTGGCCACCACCGACGGTTTTCGCATCGCCGAAGCCGACCTCAAGCTGAGAGGCCCCGGCGACCTGCAAGGCCTGCAACAAAGCGGCATACTGCAGCTGAAGCTGGCCGACATCGTTAACGACGAACCCATCGTCCGCGCGGCACGCGAAAGCGTGCAGGAAATACTGGAAAACGACCCCGAACTCAAAGCAATTAATCACGGCTGCCTACAGCTCTATCTGCAGAAAAACAAACGCGGTTTTGCCTGGGGCAAAATAAGTTAAGACTCCAACAACAGACACGCATACATCCATTTGCAAACAAAACCATCTATTTCTATGAAAATACGCATACCCCTCCTGACACTGATACTGCTATTCGCCCATAACGCCATAGCCCAAAACGACGAGACACAATCGCTTATAGACAAAGGTCTTAACGCCGAAAAACTGGGATTGCAAGACCGTGCCCTGAGCTACTATAACGACGCCATAACGGCAGACCCCGACAATCCGCAACCCTACATCCTCATCGGGAAAATACAAGAGAAAAAACTACATTACAACGATGCCGTCGACGCATTTCTACGTGCCATAGAACTGGACGCCAACAACGCCGAAGCCCACGAGCACCTCGTGCTGTGCTATATCGAAAACAGTGACTTTGAAGGCACCAAAAGCGGTCGCTTCAATGGCGTAGAGCAACTGCTTTCGCTGACGGAACGAGCCATCGAACTCAACCCCAACAGCGCCTCGCTTTTTTGCTCTATGGCGCTGATCTACACACATCAGAAAAATTTCACCAACGCGCTCCACTGGGCCAAGAAAGCCTCCGCCACCGACAACAAACTGCCACGAGTGCACAACACACTGGGCGTCATCTACTACAAGCGCGGCAACGAACAGGAGGCACTCTCTGAATTCCGCAAAACGCTGACCCTCGACCCCGACAATGTCGACGCTTATTTCAACCTCGGCGTGATGTACACCCTGAAAAACAACCACGAGACAGCCATCAGCTACCTGAAAAAAGGTCTGCAACGCGACAACAAATCCATCAAGCTCTACTACTTTCTCGGCATCGCCTACATGCAACGCGGCGATGACAAAAGAGCCATACAGTGCTATGAGACCATCATCGGACTCGACAGCCTCTATATCCCTGCCTACAACCAGCTGGGTGCCGTCTACGGCAAGAAAGGAAACTATGACGAAGCCATAGCCTATCACCAGAAAGCGTCGCGCCTCGATCCCAAAGATGTGGAATCCTACAAGTGCCTCGGACAGGTATACAGCGACAAAGGCGACTATGCCAAAGCGCTGCGAAACTACCAGAAAGCCGTGGCCATCAACGACAAAGACCATGAAACCTATTGCCTCATCGCCAAAATGTATGCCAAACAGGGCAACAGCGCCCGCGAGACAGCCAGCTACAAGAAAGCCGCCAAATTAGGCAACAAGGAAGCCCAAGCCTGGATGGTTTCAAAGGGTATGGCATGGTAACCGTCGACGACATTTTCTGATGTTGTTATTTCTTGTTGATAATTTTTTTTTTAACTTGAATGTTTCAATATAAAAAAGTGTATTTTTGTGTTCAGTACAACGACACAAAATAATGCCACTAACACTTGACAATGAACTACTTGAACGCTTTGCCCACCATCTGGACAAAGCCCAAAATATCGTAATCATCTCCCACATGAATCCCGACGGCGATGCCGTAGGTTCCCTTCTGGCCAGTTACCACTGGCTTATCACATCCTTTTTTGCCGGCCGTCAACAGCCCGCCATCCATCTTCTCTTGCCTCACCCCTGCCCTGCCGACGCACGCTATCTGCCAGGCAGCGACCTTATCGTCGATGCCACCAACGACGTGCAGCAGTGCGAGCAGCTCATCGCAGATGCCGACCTGATTCTGGGCGTCGACTTCAACAGTCCCAGCCGCGTACAACCTCTCAACAAAGCCATTCAGGACAGCCAAGCCACCAAGATGCTTGTGGACCACCACCACAACCAGGACGATACGGTTTTCGGCACCATCATCGCCATCCCCGACCTTTCGTCGACATGCGAACTGCTTTATTGGATTTTTGTCCAGCTCATCGGCGACAGCTCCGTGACCGACCCCGTGGCCCGCTGCCTGTACCACGGCATCAACACCGACACCGGCAGTTTTGCCTACGCCTGCGAGGATACCTCGCTCTACGAGGCCACGGCGGCCTTGGTAAAACATCCCGTCAATCCGGCCGATGTCCACAACAGGCTCTTCAACAACTACTCTGTCAAGAAGATGCGCATCCTCTCCTTCTTGCTTAGCCAACGCTTCAAGATTTTCGAACCCGAACATTTTGCCTATCTTTACCTTGACGCCGACGACTTGGAGCAGCTGCAAGGCACCGCCGAAGACCTGGAAGGCCTCGTCAACTACACCCTCATGATGGAGCCCATCCATGTGGGCGTCTTCGTCAAAGAAACCGACGGCAAGGTGCGCCTCTCGCTGAGATCGAAATACGACTTCGACGTCAACAGTTTCGCCAAACGCCATTTTGGCGGCGGTGGACACACCCAGGCCGCCGGCGCCACCTCGCCCTACGACTTTCAGACAACAATAAAAATACTGGAAGACAATATGCTGAAAGAATTAAGCACCCTCTACAAATGAGACACGCCTTACTTCATATCACCCTCGTATCGATCCTGCTGAGCCTTGCTGCTTGCCACGGCGACCCGCCCATGGTAGTCGCACCCACGCATCGCGGTAATGATCTGAAAGAAAACATGATCAATGCCAACAAGACGATAGCCCAATCGGAAGAGACCGCCATCGACCAATATGTGGCACGCCGTCATTGGGACATGCAGACCCTCGTCAACGGAGCCCGGATTATGGAATACGAGGTTGGCAAGGGTCCGAAGGTGAACTATGAAGACAGCGTCCATATCCGCTACCGCGTCGAGGCCATCAACGGCAACGTCATCTACGACAGTGTCGACGAGCATTTCGTGGCGGGACGCCGCCAGCAGATGATCGGACTCGACGAAGCCGTCAGAGCCCTGCATTTCGGCAGCCGCGCCATGGTCATACTGCCGTCCAACCTGGCCTACGGTATGGGTGGCGACGGCGACAGAATACCACAGCAGGCCATCCTGGTGCTTGACCTTACGATTGAATGAAATCATACAATAATAAAACAATAACAACAATGAAACAGTTTTTCAGATTATTCAGCCTGGCAATGCTTGCCGCCGTCATGGGTATGGTGTGCAGCTGTTCTGGCGACCGCATGAAGACAACCGACAATGGTCTGTCTTATAAATTCATCGAAAAAAACGACGGAGCCCAACAGGTGAAAGTCGGCGACCTGATTATCGGTGTCTGCACCATACGCCTCGAGGACTCGGTGCTGACCAAGATTATCGAGCCCGACCGCCTTTACCCCGCCGTTTCCAATCCCAGCTTCCCCGGCGACCTGAACGAAGGTCTGCTGATGATGCATATCGGCGACAAAGCCATCTTCGGAATAGAAGCCGACTCGCTGGCTAACAGGGGCATGCGCTTCCCCAAATACTACAAGCCCGGCACCGGCATGAAACTCTACTACGAGATTGCCATCACCGACATCGTCACCAAAGCCGAATTCGACGAAGAGCGTAGCAACTACTACGAAAACATGCAACAGATGCTCCAAGAAGAGGCTTCGCAGATCGAAGAGTATGTCAAGACCAACAAAATCAAAGCCACGGCCGACGAAGAAGGTCTCTATGTGGTTGTCAACAAGAAAGGCCATGGCCCAAAAGTTGAAATAGGTCGCGATGTGGCCATCAACTATACCGGCCGCCTGCTCGACGGCAAGGTGTTCGACACCAGCCTCGAACCCATCGCCAAAAGCAACAACATCTTCGACGAGCACCGCAAATACGGTCCGCTGACCTACAAGGTAGGAGAAAAGCCGCTCATCAGAGGTTGGGAGAAAGGCGTCATCAACCAGCCTGCCGGCAGCAAGCTGACCATCATCATGCCTTCAGCACTTGGTTACGGTCCGCGCGAGGTAGGTATCATTCCCGCCAACAGCCCACTGGTTTTCGATATCGAAATTGTCTCTGTAAATTAGTTCAAACATCATGTTGAATATCATATTATTCGGTGCCCCCGGCGCAGGCAAGGGCACACAGTCCGACTTATTGGTGGAACGCTACCACCTGAATCACGTCTCCACAGGAGACCTGCTGCGCAAAGAAATCGCTGAAGCCACAGAATTGGGTAAACGCATCAAAAGCATTATGGACTCCGGCAGCCTGGTGAGCGACGACATCGTCGTGGAGATGATAGAAAAAGTCATTGCCAACGACAAAAACGGCATCCTCTTCGACGGCTTCCCCCGCAATGTGGCACAAGCTGAAACGCTGGACCGCCTACTGCAAAAACACGGTCGTAAACTCACCTGCATGGTCAGCCTCGACGTGCCTCGCGAAGAATTGATACGCCGCATGCTGGAACGCGCCAAAGTGTCGGGCCGCAGCGACGACAACGAAGAGACCATCAAAAACCGTCTCAAAGAATATGAAGCCAAGACACTCCCCGTTGCCGCCTATTACGAAAGCAAAGGGCTGCATGTCAAGGTGAACGGCTTTGGCGACATCAAAGAGATATCCTCTGCCATCGTAGCCGAGATAGAAAAACGCAAATAGAAGCCGCCATGACTTCAAATTTTGTCGACTATGTCAAGATCCTGGTGCGTTCAGGCAAAGGCGGCGCCGGGTCGGCACACCTGTTGCGCGTGAAATACAACGCCAAGGCGGGTCCCGACGGCGGCGACGGCGGTCGCGGCGGCCATGTGATGCTTCGCGGCAACACCAACCGCTGGACCCTGCTGCACCTGAAGTACACCAAGCATGTCTTTGCCGAAAACGGCCAGAATGGAGGTCAGAACCTCTGCACTGGACGCGAAGGCCGCGACGAGATTCTGGAGGTGCCTCTGGGATGCGTGTGCCGCGACGCCGAGACGGGCGAACAGCTCTGCGAAATCACCGAACCCGGACAGACAGCCATCATCGCCAAAGGCGGTCGCGGAGGTCTGGGCAACGACCATTTCAAATCCGCCACCAACCAGACGCCACGCTACGCCCAGCCTGGCGAACCTGCTGAGGAACGGTGGGTTATCATCGAGCTCAAGGTACTCGCCGATGTGGGTCTTGTCGGCTTCCCCAACGCCGGAAAATCGACCTTCCTCTCGGTGGTCTCGGCAGCCAAACCCGAGATAGCAGACTACCCCTTCACGACCTTGGTGCCCAACCTCGGCATCGTCAAATACCGCGACGACCAGTCGTTCTGCATAGCCGACATTCCGGGCATCATCGAAGGCGCTTCCGAAGGCAAAGGATTGGGTCTGCGATTCTTGCGACACATCGAACGCAACTCCATCTTGCTTTTCATGGTCTCGTGCGAAAGCATGGATGTCAAGAAAGAATACCGCATCCTGCTCTCCGAATTGGAGAAATATAATCCGGAATTGCTCGACAAGCAACGCATTCTGGCAGTGACCAAATGCGACATGCTCGACGAGCCCATGATGAAACAGATGAAGCGGACGCTGCCCCGCAACGTGGAGACCATCATGATCAGTGCCGTGTCGGGCTATAACATCCAAGAACTGAAAGACCTGATATTCAAAAAACTCAATGGAGAAGATTAAAGCATTAGATGAAACCGTCTTCTGGTGGATCAACAGCCACTACAACACCATGGCCGACTGGACACTTTGGGTGTTCAGTCAGCCTTGGAGTTGGCTGATATTCCTGCTGGCAATATATCTGTTAGTCACGGTGCGCCACGACCGCAAGAGCTGGGCGTGGGTGCTGCTGGGCATCGCACTGTGCTTTCTGCTGGCCGACCAAATCAGCAACAACGTCATCAAAGATGGCGTCCAACGGCTGCGTCCCTGCTATGCCCTTGAGAATGTGCGCATGTTCCATACCGGACGGGGCGGCAGCTACGGTTTCGTATCGTCGCATGCTGCCAACGCTTTTGCCGTGGCCATGTTTTTAAGTCTTACATATGGTGGCCGCAAAAAAATCCAAGGACACTCCTACCCTTGGATGCCCTACATCCTAATGCTATGGGCCGTCATTGTCGGATACAGCCGCGTCTACTTAGGCAAGCATTATCCTGGCGATGTGGTATGTGGAGCCCTGTTGGGTTTAGGACTCGGCGCCATCGTCTACTTTGTCATCTCAAAAATACGGTCGAGGATTTCCTCCAAAGAGGCCAACTGAAGCAGCCTGCGCTTATATTCCTCGGTGCCAGGCAACGACCGCATCGACAGGCACCAATATTCCTTGATTTTCCGAACCTTAGCCTGTTGACTGATGTCCATATCCATGATGGCATCGGTCAGCGCACGTACAAATGTCTGCGCCGAAACCACTTGTAGTGTCCCCTCCGGAGTGGGGAAATCGTTTGCATAGCGCTCGCGAATCATGGAAGGCAGCAAAGGGTTATAAAGCACCCCACGGCCAATCATCACATGCTGTATTTCAGGGAAAGCCGTCCGGATGGAACGATAGTCGGCACAAGTAACGATATCGCCGTTATAAACAAGTGTATGTTTGATTGTTGCGACGACAACCTTGAGTTTTTCGAAGTCAGGCCTGCCGGAATAAAGCTGCTTGCCGATGCGAGGATGGATGGTGACCGATGCCAACGGGAAATCGTTGAGCACAGGCGCCACAGCATCAAACTCATCGGCGCTGTAGTAGCCCAACCGTATTTTGACTGAGAGCCGGCCCTTAATGGCAGGCACCACCGTATCGAGAATCCGGCGTATCTCGTCGGGATAAGGCAGCAGCCCGGAGCCCCGGTGCTTGTGGGCCACCCTGCGCATGGGGCAACCCAGATTCCAGTTCACCTCATCATATCCGAGGTCGAAGATTTGATTGGCCATGCTGACAAATTCCTCAGGTTCATGTCCCAAGATCTGCGGGATGACCGGAATGGAGTCCCTGTTGCATTCCGGCAGAATGTCGGAAAGTTTCTTCTCGGGCGTTCGCAGTATGCCGTGAGTCAACGAGATGAAAGGGCTTACCGCGAAGTCGAAAGAGCCAGGAAAACAATGGGCGTACACTTTCCTGAAAAGCAATTCCGTGAGACCCTGCATGGGTGCGAGTATGAGCATGGCGGAGGTGTTATTAGCGAGTTCTGCTGGCTTCCTGCTGTTCGTGAGCCTGTTTTCGGGATTCCACATAGAGACTCATCCTGCCAGCCAATTTCTTACCCGAGCGTTCCACGGGGGAATAGAGCATGGAATGCTCCTTGGCATCGCGCGTAAGCAGTTTTTCGTTGAGGTCGATGATGGCGACATAATAGATGATGACACCCACGATACAGATGCCTTTGAGGAGGCCGAAAAGAGCGCCAGCCAAATTGTTGACAGCGCCCACATGGACCAGTTTCACAAATCGTTCCACCACTCTGGCAAGGAAAAGCGACAGCACGATGACCAGAACAAAAATGACGAAAAAAGAAATGAGATAAGCGTTATCGCCATCCAATCCCACAAGCGCCGAAAGCCAGTGGGCGAAACGTACGGCCAGCACCGAACCAAAGACGATGCCCACCAACGAGGCCAATT
>CAMNKG010000014.1 GCA_946542135.1 uncultured Bacteroidales bacterium | reverse complement strand
TCTTTAAATTCCGAAAAGGAATCAATGAGGTCTGTCGTCTTCATGAGTCTAACGATTCTTGGTATTTAGAACTTGATAATGATTTTTGCTGTTTTGATGTCGTTATAGTCGATATGGATGGGGTCGGCGTTTTTGTTTTTCTTGCCGAGAAGTTGGAGCGTGATCTGGTCGTCGTTGGCGTCTTGGAGCAGTCCCTCAAAGTTTTCGCCGCCGAAGGTGGACACCGAAAGCTCCTGTCCCACATTCTTCTTGTATTGGCGTTTGAGCTTGAGGGGCGAATCGAGACCGGCGGAGGCTACATTGAGCTCAAAGTCCTCAACGTCGCGGTCAAGGCTGTTCTCGATGAGGCGGCTGAGCGCTATGCAGTCGTCGATGACGATGCCGTTATCGCCGTCAATGGCCACATCTATGCGGTTGTCGCTGGATATCTTCATGTCGACAAGAAATTTGTCGGTGCCGCGCAGCGCCGTGTCGATTACGTTCAGAACATGCATTTTGTCAATCATATCGCATATATTGTTTGTCGTGTGGCTCCCCGTTTGGGTCTGAATGGGTTGGACCGTAAGGAACGCCTCGGTAGGGTGGATGTTCACTGTGGTGGAATAAAAGAGGGGACTCACGTCCCCTTCTCACGAATTCCGTTTGCAAAGATACAAAGAATATTTTGATTATAAGCATTTTTTGTGTCCTAAAGATTGTAACGGTGTTTTTATGTTGTTTAAAATCAGCGCGATAATAAAATAAAAAAAAGCTCCCAAAAGCGTCCTTCGACTGCGTTTTTCTCTTTTTTTGATGTTTTTTTGACATTTTTCAGACTAAACATAATAAAATTTTTCGAAGTGCGTTTCGTAAAAGTAAACAATAAAATTAATGAAACAGTATTTAGATTTGTTGCAGCATGTGCTCGACAACGGCACGCCCAAGAGCGACCGCACCGGAACGGGAACACGAAGCGTCTTCGGCTACCAGATGCGTTTCCGCCTGGCCGACGGTTTTCCGCTGCTGACCACCAAAAAGCTGCACCTGCGCTCCATCATATACGAACTGCTGTGGTTCCTCCGCGGAGAAACCAATATCGGCTACCTCCACGACCACAAGGTGAGCATCTGGGACGAATGGGCCGACGCCAACGGCGACCTCGGCCCCATCTACGGCCACCAGTGGCGCTCCTGGGGTTGCGCCGACGGTCGTCAGGTTGACCAGATCGCGCAACTGATAGATCAGATCAAGACCAATCCCGACTCTCGTCGCCTGCTGGTTTCGGCATGGAATGTCGGTGAGCTGGATCAGATGGCACTGCCTCCGTGCCACATTCTCTTCCAGTTCTACGTCGCCAACGGCCGTCTCTCGTGCCAACTCTACCAACGCTCTGCCGACATCTTTCTCGGTGTGCCGTTCAACATCGCCTCGTATGCACTTTTCACCATGATGGTGGCACAGGCTACGGGCTTGCAGGCCGGCGACTTCATCCACACCTTCGGCGATGCACATATCTACAACAACCACATCGAGCAGTGCCGGCTCCAGCTGACCCGCGACCCGCGCCCGCTGCCCACCATGCGCATCAACCCCGACAAGAAGAACATCTTCGATTTCGACTACGACGATTTCACGCTGGAAAACTATAACCCACATCCCCACATCAAGGGAGAAGTATCGGTCTGAGCTATGCCACATAAGAACCCCAACAATTTCTGCATCATCATGGCTGGCGGCTTCGGTAGCCGCTTCTGGCCGTTGTGTTCGATATCCAAACCGAAACAGTTTATCGACCTGGTCGGTATGGGCGAGTCTATGATTCAGGCCACTTTCCGTCGCTTTGAAGAAATCTGCCCGCGCGAGAACATCATCATCGTGACTACCAAGACCCACGAGTCGCAGGTGCGCAAACAGATACCGGACCTCAGCGACTATCAGGTGCTTTGCGAGCCTTTCCGCCGCAACACGGCACCGTGCATAGCCTATGCCGCCTCGGTCATCAACGAAATCAACCCCAACGCCAACATTGTGGTTACGCCCTCAGACCACGCCGTATTCGGCGCTGCCGCCTTCAGCCGCAACATCAACGACGCCATCTGCATGGCCGATCAGCACGACTGGATTGTGACCCTCGGCGCACGTCCCGTCAACCCCAACATCAAGTACGGCTACATCCAGTTCCACGAGTCGGGCATTCAAGACACCTCGTCGCGCATCCACAGGGCCATCACCTTTGTCGAGAAACCTCCTTTCGAGATGGCTTGCCAGTTCATCGCCTCGGGCGAATTCCTGTGGAATGCCGGCATTTTTGTGTGGCGCCTGCCGGTGCTTATGGAGGCTTATCGCAAGTATTTGCCCCAGATTGCCGACACCTTTTTCGATCTCGGCGTCGACACCCCCGCCAAGCACCTTAAAGAGGTCTACACGCAGGCCCAGAGCATCTCGGTCGACTATGGCATCATCGAGAAGGCCGACAATGTCTATGTGCTTGAAACGGAGTTCGGTTGGTCGGATGTGGAAACATGGGAGTCTCTCTACATGGCCAAGCCGAAGGACGACAACGGCAACGCCATCGCCTCCGGGCATGTGGCTATGTACGACTCTCACAACTGCATGGTGCATCTGCATGCCGACAAGTATGCCGTCATTCAGGGACTGGACGACTATATCGTGGCAGCGGGACCCGACACGCTGCTTATCTGCCGTCGCGACCAGGAAAATCAACTGATGAAATTCAACTCGGATATCGAGTTGATGAAATCGCAAAAAAAAATAGATAATTAATTAAATACAATCCTCAAAAATACAAACCATTACAATGGACAAGCGAATACCTATCGTACAACTTCTCAAAGCTCCTGTGGACGCTCTGATAGACACAACCATCAATGTCAAAGGATGGGTGCGCACCAAACGTGGCAACAAAAACGTGGCCTTCATAGCACTCAACGACGGTTCCATCATCACCAATCTCCAGGTGGTGGTTGACCTCGCCAAGTTTGACGGCGACCTGCTGCGTCGCATCACTACGGGCGCCTGCATCAGCGTCGACGGTAAACTCGTCAAGAGCCAGGGCGCCGGTCAGTCGGTCGAGGTCCAGGCTGAAAAAATCCTTCTCTACGGCGAAGCCGACCCCGAAACCTACCCCCTCCAGAAAAAAGGACACTCCATGGAGTTCCTCCGCGAGATAGGTCACCTGCGCCCTCGCACCAACACCTTCGGCGCCGTCATGCGCATGCGTCACCACATGGCTTATGCCATCCACACCTTTTTCCACCAGAAGGGCTTCTTCTACTTCCATACGCCGCTCATTACCGCCAGCGACTGTGAAGGCGCCGGCGAGATGTTCCAGGTCACCACGATGGACCTCAACAATGTGCCTCGCAAGGCTGACGGCTCAGTGGACTATGAGCAGGACTTCTTCGGCAAGCAGACCGCTCTGACGGTCAGCGGTCAGCTGGAAGGCGAACTGGGCGCCACTTCGCTGGGCGCTATCTACACCTTCGGACCCACTTTCCGCGCCGAGAACAGCAACACGCCGCGCCACTTGGCCGAATTCTGGATGGTGGAACCCGAAATGGCTTTCTATGATCTGGACGACCTGACAGCTCTCGAGGAGGAATTCATCAAATACCTGGTGAAATGGGCCCTCGACCACTGCACCGACGACCTCGAATTCCTCAACAATATGATTGACAAAGGTCTTATCGAACGTCTGAAAAGCGTCATCAACACCGACTTCGTCCGCCTTCCCTACACCGAGGGCATCCGCATACTGGAAGAGGCTGTGAAGAATGGACACAAGTTCGAATTCCCCGTCAGCTGGGGCGTCGACCTGGCCAGCGAACACGAACGTTTCCTCGTCGAGGAACACTTCAAGAAACCGGTCATCATGATCGACTATCCCAAGGAAATCAAGGCTTTCTATATGAAACAGAACGCCGACGGCAAGACGGTGCAGGGCACCGACGTCCTCTTCCCGCAGATTGGCGAAATCATCGGCGGTTCGGTGCGCGAAGAAAACTACGACAAGCTGATGGCTGCCATCGATGAACGCCACATCCCGATGAAGGACATGTGGTGGTATCTCGACACGCGCCGCTATGGCACCTGCCCCCATGCCGGTTTCGGACTGGGTTTCGAGCGCTTGATGCTTTTCGTTACGGGAATGTCCAACATCCGCGACGTCATCCCCTTCCCGCGTACGCCGAAAACAGCGGAATTCTAAACAAATGGCATATTCTGCCGACTTACAATACAACGGCAGGGTCGCACTTCAACCGTGGAGTCGGCCCTGCCGTTTTCTTGCTGTCGGTTGCTGCCCTGCTATCGGCTGGCGAGGTGGCTACAGGAGTATGGAATATTCTTTGTTGATATATTCTTTGTCGCTCTCGTATTGTGCCTCTTCGTTGATGCAGATTCTTTTGGTATAGTACAGCCTGCCGTTCTTTATGTGGATAAGGGGAACGCCGTTGTCGTCGGAGACGATGTCGGAGGCGATTCTTTTCACCTTGTCGGTACGCATGTCGATACATGACAAGGTGCTCCCGGCACGGTACGAGGATTCGGAATAGTAAATCTTGCCGTTGGCGCAATGATGGAAATCTATGAATCCACTGCCGTCATATGTCGCCGTCTCAAACATTTCCAAGGTGTCTTTGGCTTTTGTCGTCACGTTGAAAACAATCAGGTAGGTGGTGTCAAAAAAAACACTGACATCAGCATAACTTTCTATTAGATTGTTGGCAATGTAGGTTTTATTCGACCATTCTCCGATGGTGACATAGGGTCGGGCATAGGACCCCTGGGCCGATGCAATGCCCCCGAGCGCTATGAGCGCTAATAATAATACTGTTCGTTTCATTTGGATTATAATTTAATGTGGATGTTCGGGTAGGGAAGGCCGCTGCGGTGTGGCAAAAAGTGGCTCCTTTGGGGAGGGGAGGAAAGGGAAAGGGAGGAGATGGGAGGGGAGGAAAGGGAAGGAAAGGAAAGGGAAGGAAAGGGAAGGAAAGGGGAGGAAAGGGGAGGGGAGGAGATGGGAGGAACGCGCAGCAATGAGGTGAAGGGGTGAAAATCAGATGGGTTCAGTTGATTTCGGTGACCATGATGGCTACCGAGGTGGTGGCGCTGCTGCGTTTGGTGAAGCTGTTGCCGTAGCCTGACACGGCTATGTTGTCGGGGTTGACACCGTCGGCAACAAGGCGTTTCTTGATTTCCTGGCCGCGCTGCTGCGAGAGCTCGAAGCAGGCGGCATCATCGTCGCCGGCCACGTGGACCTTCAGCTCTACGAAGGCTGCCGGGTGTCGGAGCATGAAGTCGGCAAGATGGTCTGTCTCCTGTTCGGCATAGGGCTTCATCTTCGAGGTGTTTTCTTCAAAGCAGAGTGCGGGAAGCAACAAGGGTTTGTTGTCGAGGGCGAGTTGTGTGAGGCTCGTGAAATCGTAGACCGCGGCTTTCAGCTGCTGTTGCGTCGATGGCTGGAAGACAATGCCGGGCATCAGCACGCCGTTGCAGTGGGGCAGGAGTACGTATTGCTTGTTGCTGTAGAACGATGAGGTCCACCTGCTGTTGGCGGCCACAGTGGCCTGGGATAGCACTTTCTTGCTGGTGCTTTGGTCGTAGATGTCGAAGGTCAGCCCTATCTCTGTCGTGGTGAGCGTTATGGGTTTGAGGTTGCTGCTGATGGTGTGCATGGCGGTGACGCTATAGCTACCGTATTTGCCGTGGGCGTTGCTGCTGATGGTGAGGCTATTGCCGTTGGGGTCGAGGACGGCCGACGCTTCGTTGAAGCCGGTGTTCACCTGCTTGCCATAGTTGACAGGGGTACTCCAGTGGTTCCAGTCGTCGACATTGTCGCGGGTGGTGTAGTAGAGGTCGCCGTAGCCTAAGCCGCCTCTTCCGTCGGTGATGAAATAGAGCGTCTTGAGGTCGCTGCTGATGGAGGGGCTGCATTCCATGTAGGGCGTGTTGACGTGCATGCCCAGATTGACGGGGGTGCCCCATCCTGCACTGGTCAGGGGTATGTAATAGATGTCGGAGGCTAAAGCGGTGTCGCCGTGGAAGTAGCTGCGCGAGCGCTGCATATTGTAGCCCTCGGGACGGTCGGAGGCTATCAGCATGCCGCTGCTGTCGGGTAGCATGATGGCATCGAAGTCGTTGTAGGCACTGTTGACGGGTTCGGGCATTTGCATCACGCTCCATGCGGTGTCATTGAATTCTCCCACCAGTATGTTGCCGTTCTGGCCCAGAAGCATCTTGTTGCCATGGTCAAAGAAACTGTAGGCGCTGACGTCTACGTTCTCGATATTGGAGAAACGCACTTTGCCGATGCTGCGCCAGATGGAGCCTTTCTTGGTGGCTTGAAGCACGGCGACATAGAGCGACTTGGTGCCGTCGTCGTTGCGGTGGTAGTAGAGGTGCTTGCCGTCGGGGTGTAGCACGGGGTGCTCCAGATTGTAGGCGGGTTGCACCATGACGGACTTCGACAGCCGCGGGTTCTCATTGGCCAAGACTATGGATTTGAGCTCGGCGACTTCGTCGTCGCACACTTTTTCAAAGCAGATGCCGAAAAAGGCGATGCGATCGGTTATCTTGTTCCAATTTTTGGCAGCTATGTATTGTTGCAGTGTGCGTTGCAACGCAACGAAGGAAACTTTTTTGCCGGTGAGTTGGTAGATGGTGTTTTTCCAGCTGTTGAATTCCTCTTCGTAGTAGGGTTTGTTGATGTTGTATTGGTCGCGACGTTCGCCGCTGGCCATCTCGTCGGCAATGGCCATCTTGTAGGGGAAGTCAGGGTGGCGCTCGATGAAGTTCTCGATGGGGGCTTTGCTGCCTTCTTCGGTGTGCCACCGGTAGTATTGTAGGTAGATGTCGTTGTAGTTGACGTCGAGCGGAAACTCTTCCATGTATATTTTCAGGGCGGTGATGTCGCGCTCTTGGGTAATCATGTTTTTGAGGCTCTCCATGGCTTTGTCGGAGAGGGGGTTGTCGGGATTCTCGATGGCGAAGTCGGCAAACTGGCGCGGTGTGGACAGCTCGGCGAATTCTTGTGCCATCATGTCGTCGGCGCGTTCCAGCACCTCGTCGTATTCGTTGCTCCCGGGATATTTCTTGAGGAATTCACGGTAGGCCTGCGGCGTGGGCGATTTCAGCAGGTTGTCATAGGCTATGGCGCTCTTTCTTGCGGTGGCTACGTTTTGTACCGAGGGGATGTAAAGATAGGCTCCCAGTAGGGTGTCAACCTGGTCTTCGCTGCGTACCGTGGCTACCTTCTGTTTTGCCAACTGTGCCAGCTCTTGTGCGGCGGCTTCACCTTCCGACGTGGCAGGATAGCTGTCGTAGAGCACTTTGAAAGCCTGCATGGTGTTTGTCTTCTTGGCCTGAAGGTATTGCATATGTATACGCTTGTTCTCTACCATCTGTAGCAGCGTGGGGTTCCCGCTGAGGGCTTCGGCGTAGTTGTTGAGGGTGCCCTCTGTCATGGGCGTGTCGTCGCTGAGCACTTTGGCGCAGAGGTCTATGATGTGCTGCTTGGTCTGGCGCACACTGGCCACGGTGATTTTCTGTTTGATCAGCTTGCTGACTTCGCGGTATTTGTCGCGGTCTTCCACTATGGCGATGTAATGCTTCTCGGCAAAGGTGATGTATTTCATCGCCGAGGCGTAGTTGCGCATCGGGTTGATGGTGTCGGCATAGAACTCGGCCAGTGACAGGTTGTGCGCCACGTTGTCGGGGTCTTTCATGTATTGCTTGTACAGCCGCTCATATTGTTTGGCATAGTGCGTGTTGTCGGCAGCATGCTCTTGCGCTTCTACGCTTAGCAGGCCGAGGCTGAGAAGAAGTGTCAGTATGACGGTTTTTTTCATGGCGGCGAAAGCAAATGTCGACTCTGTTATTTGACGGACAGTGAGTTGATGATGGATTGAAACGTCTCGTCGAATTCCTCGAAATTGTCTACGGTGGTCTCCAGTCGCACCTCTATGATGGTGCTGCGGTCTTTGATGTAGACCATCCGGAATTCATAGTCCTTGTTGTCTTTACGGTCGGTGTATGCTGCCAGGTAGCCGATGCCGCCATCGCCGAAGGTGTATTCGTCGAGCGACTGGTAGGGATGCTGCTGGAACCGCTGGTAGGCTATGTCGTAGACTGAACCGTCGTAGTGCTTGCGAACATAGATGCACATGAATGGTAGCGTGGTGTCGCCGGCGTTGTCAACGACGTAGCGGCCGTTGAAGGAGTAGAGGTATACGGAACAGTTTTTGTCTACATTGGTGGTTTGCAGGAATTTCCATTCGTCGGTGGGAAACTGGAACGTGTAGCGGGTTCCGGGTATTTTGATTTGCGCGCTGGCTATCGTTGTGAAGGCCATTAGGGCCAGGATGATGATGTATTTTTTCATGATGTGGTTTACTTGCGTTAGTTGGTTTTAGTGTGATAACGCTTATCGCGACAATTTATTGTAGAAATCCACCAGTCGTTGTGTCAAGGCTTCGTTGGTGTAACGCTCCATGATGCGTTTTCTGGCATTGTTTCCCAGTGTTTTGCGGAATTCGGGGTCCTCGATGCAATGTCGGATGTGGTCTACAAATTGTTGCGGGGTGTCGGCTATGAGGATGTCGGTGCCGTCTGTATAGTCGATGCCTTCGGCTCCTATGGTGGTGGCTATCACGGGTTTGCCTAATGCCATTGCTTCGATAATCTTGACTCGTATGCCGCTGCCGGCCATGAGGGGCACCACGTTGATCTGTTTGGATGCCATGAATCGGTTGGCATCGGGCACCTCGCCTTCTACCACGATGCCGTCGCTCTGCAGTTGCATCAGGTCTTCCGGCATCTTGCGCCCGGCAAGAAAGAGTCGCACTTGTGGCAGCTCGTTGTGAATCTGTGGCCAAACGTCGCTGAGAAACCAGCGGATGCCTTCTTCGTTGGGGCACCAGTCCATGGAGCCGATATGGAATAGTGTCGAGGGCTCTTCGTCGACGGGCGCTGGCTCTGTGGGATTGATGCCAAAAGGTATGTCTGTCAGCGGGCGACGGCATCCCAGCGCTCTGAAGGTCTCGGCGTCGTGTGCCGTGATGCAGGCTATGCCGTCGAAATCGTTGATGTGTTCGACTTCGTACATGCGTAATGCCAGCGCCAGCTTCTTAATGTACCAGCGTTTCAGGGGGTTGCGTGTGCCGTCGGCGATCTGCCTCCATATTTTGTGCTCCACGTTGTGGGCCCTCAGCACCACGGGTGCTTTGCTGTGGCTCCGTATGGCGGGCAGATAGGGGGTCAGAAAGATGCTCTCCATGTGCACGATATCGTAGTCGTCTGACTCCAAGGCTGCTATCAGGGACTTCTCGAAGTCCTTGCTGACGAATCTTTTGACATGGTACGATTCGCCACACAACAATGCCACTGCCGCCTCGAGGGGATGAATGTTGAGGTCTATATAGACGGCTTCGAACGATGTGCGCTGCAAATAGTCGGCGGGCATGGCCTCCGTGGCGACGGGGTGTTTGTCGCTCTTGACGGCCAGCACTTTGACGGTGTCGCCCCTCGACAGGAACCCTTGCGTGATGCTGTTCATGGCCAGCGTGCCGCCATCGACGGCAGGGTAGGGGGGCTTGTTGCAGAGCTGGAGAATCTTCATGGCTGCTGTGCGGTTTGCTTAGTCCTCAGGCAAGGCTTTGAAACCGTAGCCCATGATTTCGGAACTCTCGATGACGTTGACGAAGGCATTGGGGTCCAGTTGACGCAGATTGGATTTCAGTTTCACCAGGTCGGCACGGTCAAGGGTGACGTAGATCATCTTGCGCTCGTGGCCTTGGTAGAGACCCTGTCCGGAGAAACAGGTGCCGCCTCGTTGCAGGTCGTTGAGAATGAATCGTTTCACTTCGTCAATACGGTCGGTGATGATAAAACATGTCTTGTAGGTGGAGAAACCTTCAACGACGAGGTCTATAATCTTGCCCTCTATGTAAATGAGGATGATAGAGTAGATAGGCAGTTTGATGTCGCCGATAATCAGGGTGGTGAGCGAGATGCAGCTGTCCACTATCATCACCAGCACGCCAAGCGATATCTTGGTGTATTTGTGGATGATCATCGAAATGATGTCGCTGCCGCCCGAGGTGGCTCCGGCACGGAAAATGACGCCGATGGCAACACCATAGATGAGACCGGCAACAACGGTGTTCAGGAAGATATCGTCCACTATCAACGGGTCGTAGCCGTAGGTACTTTCTATAATATAGGTGAATACGGGTATGAGGATGACCGACACGATGGTCTTGATGCCAAATCGGGGTCCAAGGATGATGGTGCCGATAATCAGCAACGGGATATCCATGCAGATACCTGACACAGAAATTTTCCATCCCCATAGGGCATGGAACACGTTGGCAAGACCATACACACCACCGGGGGCCAGATGGTAGGGGTTGACAAACATCACGTCGCCCACGGCGAAGAGCAGGCTGCCCAATGCTACGAGACCATAGGCGATAATTTCTTCTTTTACACTTGCTTTCTTCATGTTTTTATCTTGTATTGTATTTGTTTATAATTATTTATTTGTTTTTTCTGACTTGGTTTGGATTTGCAAAATTACTAAAAGCGAGCCGATTGACAAAATTTTGTTCTGCCTTTGGCAATTATTTCTCTCTCCCAGGCAATATTTTGTGCATTTGCGCGTTAGAAAATATCGTTTTATGATGTGCCTATGAAAAGACCTGTATTGCTAATCGTTGCTACTGCTTTGCTGGCGCTGCTCTGCTCCTGCAAAGGCGATTTCTACTATGCCAATAGTTTCTTGCGCAAATTCGAACGCAACAAAAGTACTGCCACTGAGCAGATTTATGTCTCTTTGCCCCGCGAAGTGCTTCACACCAACAGCTCGTTGAACACGGTGCCGGGTTTCTCGCTGATGAGCGTCAGAGAACAGGACTCTGTGATTGCTTCACTGACGCATGTTCTTGACAAACTGGATGATAGCATCTTCCTGGCCCAATTCAACCAGGCTTTCCTTTTCACGCTGAGCCGCACGCGCATCCCCATTGTCGTCGTCGACCATCCCTCTCAGCTGCCCAAAGCCGATGACCAGCATTTCGTTATCAACTTCGTGCAGTTTGAGGCCGAGGAGTTTGTCGAACCGCATCGCAGCGATTTCCGTACCAAGAAGGGTATGTATTATGCCTACGACTACGACCTGCGCCATTTCTGCACCAATGTCTGGATCCAGCTCGATGCCCGCGACTCTCTTGGCGAGGTGTACTTTAAAAATGACGAGGTCGAGGAGTCTTTCCATGGCGCTATCACCTCCATCCAGGACGGCAAAGCGACGCTGAAAACTGATTTTGACCGCATTGATGTCAACGACGCCTACCGCTCGGCCCGTCGCCTGGGCTCCTATTGTGCTACGCTTTATGTCGAAAAAATGCTGACCGAGTATGTCTGCCGCTCCAAAGGTAGCACGCAGTACTATTTTATTTACAATCCGGGCTATAACGCCATCGAGGAGATCCTGCCTTACGACGAGGGCGTTAAAGACTCGTTCGACAAGGTGCAATGATTGTTTGTGACGGCGTTGCTGACGAATGAGACTCTCTTCCAATCTGGTTGACGTTGGGGCGATGCTTGTGTTGCAGGCCTTTCGGTGGGGACGTGGATTGCTTCTATATTATGAACCGGATGGTCTTGATGTCGCACGTCATCGTGGTGCCATCGGCCCGTCTCAGAAGGAGATGCCCAAAGCGGTCCACGCCGGTGATGGTGGCACGAACGATGCCGTCAGCTGTCTCGTAGCTGGCTTCTCTGTCTTTCCAGTACAGTAGTTGTAAGTATCTCGTCCGTATGGCTTCGGCGTCGCTCTTGAGCTGCTCGTAGCGCAGGCTTATCTGTCGCAGCAGGTCGCCAAGCACCCCCTCGATGTCATGGTCGGTGCCGGTCAATATCTTCAGCGAGGTGGGGTTGGGCACCCAGGCAGGAAAGGTGGTCTGGTTGACGTTGAGCCCCACGCCGCAGATGGCCTGCGAAAGGTGGATGTTGTGTATCTGGCCCGTCGTCAGAATGCCGCATATCTTTTTGTCGCCCACGTAGATGTCGTTGGGCCATTTGATGGCAACGGGATGTGTGCCTACCCGTTGGGATACGCTCTCGGCCACTGCCACAGCAAGCATCATCGTCAGCTCGTATTGGTCGGCGGCAGCCAGGAATGACGGCTTGAGGATGAGGCTGAAGGTAAGGTTGGCGCCCGGCTGGCTAACCCACACGTTCCCCGGCTGGCCGATGCCGGCGGTCTGGGTCCGGGCACATATAACTGTAAACTCCTCAACGCTGTCGGGGTCGAGGAGTTTACAATAGAGATTGGTCGATTCGAGTGTGTCGAAATATCGGATATCCATGTGTCGGTTGACCTTACACGGTCATGATTTCCTTGTCTTTGGCGGCAAAGATTTTGTCGCATTCCGCAATGAACTTGTCGGTGATGTCCTGTATTTCTTTTTCCACTTGTTTCACTTCGTCTTCGGGAACCGATTTGTCTTTCAGTTTCTTGACTTTGTCCATCACGTTGCGGCGT
Source organism: uncultured Bacteroidales bacterium (assembly GCA_946542135.1). Taxonomy (GTDB): domain Bacteria; phylum Bacteroidota; class Bacteroidia; order Bacteroidales; family P3; genus Colimorpha. The sequence continues at coordinate 13,701 of CAMNKG010000014.1, read as the reverse complement.
GCGTTACGGATATTCACTTTGCTGTTCTCTACCTCGCTTTTGGCTGCTTTTGAGAGCTCCTTGCGGCGCTCTTCCGTGAGGGGCGGAACCACGATGCGCAGTATGTCGCCTTCATGGCGTGGCGTGAATCCCAGGTTGGCATCGAGTATGGCCTTGTTGATGGCACCGATGATGGATTTGTCCCAGGGTTGGATGATGATGCTTCTGGCATCGGGGGTGCTGATGTTGGCTGCCTGGCTCAGCTCGGTGGGTGTGCCGTAGTAGTCTATTTTCACTCCGTCGAGCATGCCGGGGTTGGCTTTGCCGGCACGGATTTTTGCCAGCTCCTTCTCGAGGAAGTTGGTGGCGCTCTGCATGCTTTGTTTTGCTTCGTCAATGCAAGCTTTCGATAGATCGTTCATTATGGTAATTGTTTATTATTGATGATTGCGTGGGGTGGATTATTGTTTTTTCACTTCTGTTCCGATGGCTTCGCCGCTGACCACCTTGAGCAGGTTGCCGGGCTTGTTCATGTCGAAGACGTAGATGGGCAAATTGTTCTCTTCGCACAAGGCAAAGGCGGTAAGGTCCATGATCTTGAGCTTTTTGCTCAGCGCTTCCTGGAAGGTGAGTGTGGCGAATTTCGTCGCCGTAGGGTCTTTTTCCGGATCGGCGGTATAGACGCCATCCACACGCGTGCCCTTCAGTATGGCGTCGGCTTGTATCTCTACTGCACGTAGTGCCGACGCGGTGTCGGTGGTGAAAAAGGGATTGCCGCTGCCACCGCCGATGATGACTACTTTGCCGTCCTTCATGGCTTCTATGGCGCGACGGCGACTCATCTCCTTGCAGATGGGCTCTATGGCCAGTCCGCTGAGGAGCTCGGTACGCAGCCCTTGTCTCTCCAGCTCGGCTTGCAACGCCATGCTGTTGATGAGCGTTGCAAGCATGCCCATATAGTCGCCTTGTACGCGGTCCATACCTTGTGCGGCTCCGCTGAGTCCACGAAAGATATTGCCGCCTCCTATGACGATAGCTACTTCCACGTGGCTATCTATGGCTTGTTTGATGTCTTGGGCATATTGCTCCAACATTTCCGGCGCGATGCCGTAGCTTTGTGTCCCCATCAGGGATTCACCACTCAATTTGAGGAGTACGCGATTGTATTTCATGATGTTTGTAATGCTGTTTATGAATGCAAACGATTGATTATTATGGTGTTTTTGGCAATATAGCCTGTTTCTTTCAAACAACGAAGATATGTAAAAAAATGGAATTGCCCAATTTTTTTTAAAATTTGGGCAATAAAAGCACCCCGCAGACATCTCTGCGAGGTGCTCATGGTGTGTATAATGTTATGAGGATATACTTACTGTTATTCATTGTGAAGCAAACTTCACACGACGCTTTTATTCCCGCGCAACTTCGAACAGTTAGCCTACGTTTTACCTGCGTGGCTTAGAGTAATTCGAGCAATTCGCCGTTAAAAAAAAATTAGTGGTTAAAGTTAAGGTTAAAGTTAGCGTTAAGGTTAAAGTTAAGGTTAACGTTGTAAATAATTCGAGCAATTCGCCGTTAAAAAAAATATTAGTGGTTTCCTAAAGTTAAAGTTAAGGTTAACGTTAAGGTTGTAAATAATTCGCATAATTCGCCGTTAAACTTGAGTTTAAATACGAGTATAAAGAGTATGCCTTTATAGAATCTTACTGTTTCACGAAGGCGCGCGAGCAGTCTCCTCCTTTGTCCACGTTCTCTTTGTATGAGGAAATGCAGGGAGGCGGATCAGACATCACCGGCAGATGCCAATGCTGCTACGCTAAGTCTGACTCCTTCAACGGATAGCAGCGGGATGGCACAGGCTTCAGTGGTGGACCCTGTGGTTATGACATCATCGACAAGTAGCAAGTGCTTGCCTTTCAGTGTCTCTGCATCTCTGACGGTAAATACTTCCTTCATGTTCTCTAACCTTTCTCGGCGGTTCATGTGGGTCTGCGATGGTGTGTGTCGTGTACGCATTAGGTTGTCTGTCATGATGGGACGCGGAAAAGTCTGTGCGATGCCTTTGCAGAGCAACAGGCTTTGGTTGTAGCCACGTCGGCGCTGTTTGCGTCGGTGGAGGGGCACTGGTAGCAGCAGGTCTACATCGTCGAAACGGTGACTCTCGGCAATGCGAAGTCCTAACTGACGACCCATGGTGATGGCCAACTGTTCGTTGCCGCGATACTTGATCTGGTGTAGGAGCTTCTGTACACTGTTGCCTCGGCGGAAGACGAGCAGGACAATAGCTCCCGTCAGGTGGATGCGACCCTGTAGCCGGTGCTCTATATAGTTGTTTTCGCTGGCTGCGGTATAGGCTTCGGGGAGGCTGAGTAGGCATTGTGTGCAGATTTCATGCTCATCGCCTACTAACAGGTTGCCGCATACGGCACAGCAACGTGGAAAGAAAAGCTCGATGAAGTTGCGCAGAGGTTTCACCGGCTTCTATTGTTGAGAAACAGACAACTATCACCATAGCTTAGGAACCTGAACCCGTTGTCAAGGGCATAACGGTAGCAACGCTTCCAGTCGTCGCCGATAAGGGCAGAAACAAGCAAAAGGAGCGTGCTCTTTGGTTGGTGGAAGTTGGTGATGAGTCCACTGATGACATGGTATCTGTATCCGGGCGCTATGAGCAGTTGCGTGTCGCCAATGAGGATATCGGTATTGTTTCTGTCCATCCAGGCCATCACGTTGCTTAGCGCTTGAAGTGTGGATACTCGTCTTTCCTCTAATTCGTACGGATCCCATTGCCGGATGTGCATCTCGTCGAGGGTCGGCTCGGCTTCCAGTTTGACTCCAAACCAGTACACCGATTCCAATGTGCGCACTGTGGTTGTCCCCACGGGTATGATGTCTTTGTCGAGATGGGCTACGATGTTCTCGATGTTCTTGCGGCTGATTTGTACCTTCTCCACATGCATCTCATGTCCGCCAATGGTTTCGGCCGATACGGGCTTGAAGGTGCCTGCCCCTACATGAAGGGTGATGTATTCGGTCTGAAACCCTTTTCGATGCAACTCGTCGAGCAGGCGGTCTGTGAAGTGGAGCCCTGCTGTCGGTGCAGCCACCGAGCCTTCATGCCGTGCGTACACGGTCTGGTAGCGTGTGTTGTCGCTCTCGTCAGCGTCGCGGTGCAGGTATGGCGGCAGTGGTATCACTCCGATGGCGTCGATCAGCTCAGCAAAACTGATGCCTCCCGTCCATTCGAAGTCGACCAGCCAGGCATCGCCAACGGCCACGCGGCGCGTGGCTTCAATTTTGAATTCTGAATTTCGTATTTTGAATTCACGTGTCAGAGAGCCTTCTTTCCATTTCTTGTTGTTGCCTATATAGCAGAGCCACGTGCAGTGTCGGCGTTCTTCAAAAATCGTCGCTATAGGCTGGTTCCAAGGCTCGAGACAGAATATCTCAATGAGCGACCCGGTGGGTTTGCGGAAAAAGAGCCGTGCGTGGATGACCTTGGTGTTGTTGAACAGCAGCAGGGCGCCTTCGGGCAACAGTTCGGGAAGATGGAAGAATTGCGACTCGTCGATATCGCCACTGCGATAGACGAGCAGTTTCGACTGGTCGCGCTCTGCCAAGGGAAACTTGGCGATGCGGTCGTCGGGGAGGGGATAGTCATAGTCGGCTATCGATATGGCTCGTGGGTCAATGGACATTGCTTTGCTTGCGTGTTATGATGGAGAGTAGTATATACCACAATATTATGAATGAGATGCTGAGCCATATGATATGTGTTGCTATGCATACGGCTGCAATCGCAGCGCTTCCGGCAAGAAACAGGTATTGGATGGCGTTGTTCTTCCACGACATCTCTTTGAAGTTGAACTTCAGCGAGAACATGGGCAGTTCGCTTATCATCAGGATATTGGTGATCAGTGATATGGCTATAAGTATGAAGGCCAGTGTGTTGTGGTCGCCGTCGAAGAACAAGCTGTTGTTGCTATAGGGTAATCTGCAATAAAGCGCGATGCCGACCCATATCAAGGCGTTGGCTGGAACCGGTAGGCCCAGGAATGAGTGGCTTTGCCGCGTGTCGAGGTTGAACTTGGCCAGCCGATAGGCCGCAAAGAGCGGTATGAGTAGGGCCAGGTATTTCAGCCACGGTATGTCTGTGATTTGTGCAAGGATGACGTAAAGTATCATTCCTGGCGCCACGCCGCTGGTGACGACGTCGGCCAGCGAGTCGAGCTCTTTGCCCAAGGGGGACGCTACGCCAAGCAGTCGCGCTGCCATTCCGTCGAAGAAATCAAAAAAGATGCCCAGACAGATGAAGAGTGCCGCGATGTGAAGCGTTTCCTCATAGGCGAAAATACAAGAAAACACTCCGCAAAGCAAATTGCAGAGTGTTATGAGATTGGGGATTTGCTTTTTCACTTTACCAGAGTTTTACTATCAGTTTGAATTCCTCGTCGTCCCAATAGTCTTTGAATTCCACGTCGACAGCGGCACGTTCTTTGTAGTTGTATTGCTCGTCGCAGGCGGCTTTGAGGTTCTTGAGGGCGTTGGCTTTGTCGCCTAAGCGGGCGTAAGCCACAGCACGCAGATAGTTGACCTCGGCGTTCTGGTCTAGGCAGCAGTCAAGGGTGCGGATGCTGTTGCTGGTCTCGCCATTCATCAGCTGTGCGAAGGCCAGATTGTAGCTGCAGGTGGAGTTGCGCAGCTGCTTCTGGGCATCGTCATAGTTGCCTTTCTTGAGGTTGAGGATGGGAAGGTTGGTCTCGGCATCGGTGCTGCCTTGGCGCGAGGCTTCCTCAAAATAGTATTTGGCGAGGGCGTAGTCTTTCTGGGCCAGACACAGAAGTCCGGTGTTGTTGAGCACGTCGGGATTGTGAGGGTTCAGCTGTCGTGCCATGTTGAGGTAACGCTCGGCTTCGGCATAGTCGCCAAGATAGAAGGCCACAGCGCCGGCATTGTTCCATCCGGCCCATTCCGAACTGTAGTTCTCGGTGGCCCATTTGTAGTATTTCAGCTTGGTCTCGTAGTTGTAGTTGATGTAGGCGGCATACATCAGCTCGTCAAAGGTCAGCTTGGCAGGATTCAGCGAGGCTTGCTTGGCAAGCTCGGGGTCCGTCTTGCGGGCTTCGGAATAGTAGAGCGCTATCTGGGCTCGGCGCAGATTGGGGAAAATGTCGGTGTTCAGCTGGGTGTAGGTCTCGGCCATGTTCTTGATCATCTGCTCGCGCTTGATGAGGTTCTGCTGCGTCTCGACGATGTTGACGATGGCGTGCTTGTCCTGGATGTCGGACTCTTCAACCATGATGATGAAGTGAACCCAGTCTTCGCCGGCGGCGCGCGTCGAGACGACAATCTGCTTCTGGAGTTCGTATTTGTAGTGGTCGATTTCGTACGAGGGCACATTGGCGCGTGAGGCCATGGTGCGCAACACCTCGTCGAGCACTCGCTTGATTTGGACGGTGGCGACCTCGGCACGGTTCTTGGAAACGCCGACGTTGTTCGTCTCTTCGCCTTCGGGCGATGCCCATCCGGTGATGGTGATCTGTTTGGGTAGGCCGTTCTCGAGCATGATGTCGCGCAGCTGCTCAAGTTGTGCTTTCGAGTTGAAGGTGCGGTTCATCTGGAAATTCCAGTCGAGCGTCGAGAGCCCGTTGGGGAAATAGATGTCGGCGGTCTCGATAACGCCTTGCGTCTTGTTGTAGTTGATGGGTGAGATGGAGATGTTGCCGCGTATGTCGACCCAGGTCGAGGTTGTGTTGACTCCATCGGAGATCAGCACGGTGGGGAATGTCTTGGTGGTGTATTGGATCTCCTCGGGAAATTTGGCTTCGTCGTCAGTGGTCGAGGCTTTGTAGCCTACGGGTGCCAGCGTGACGCGTCCGGTCTCCATGCCGGGCTTGAAGTCCAGCTCGTCGGTGTAGGTGAAACGGCCTCCGTTTTCGTAGTTGATGGTGATGCCTTCTCCGTTGACGTTCTCACCTTTCAGGGTGATGGGGTCGAGGGGGGTGGAACCACCGCTCCACGTGAAGACGGGTTGGATGAATACCGCCACGTTTTTGTTGAAATACTTTTCGGGTATGGAACCGACAAATTTGACGACCACTTTGTCATCGCGTGTCTCTACAGGGTTGGGCGTGGCTTGGTAGCGCACCTTGTTGCTGTTGGATTTCATCTTGGACAATCCGCTGCAGCTGGACAGTAGTAAGGCGAGGATGACGAGTGTAAAAATCGATTTTTTCATAAAACGAGACTCTTTTTTTTGTTGGTGTGCCAACACTTTTTTAGGGTTGAGGTTTCTTTTTTAATCACATTTATAGCAACATACGTCCTGCTTTCATGACGTTTGTGGACTGAAATAGGAGGCTATGTTGAACTTGCAAAGTTACAAATAAAATTTGAAAATCATGACTTTTAGATATATTTTTTTCTTTAAGGGGGTGTCTTTGGGGCTCCAAGGGGGCATCTTGGGCCCTCTGTGGAACGCTTTGCGGTGGGGCTGCGCTCCGGCGTTCACTCGGCATCTTGGGGACGGCACGAGGTGGCAAAGGGACAGTACTGACAGGTTTTTTTCTTGTCCTTGGGGTCGGCGGCAAAGGGTATGTCGGGATTGAAAATCTCTTCGATAAGGCTCTGCAGCAGGACCTGGAACCGGTCTATGTCGTCGACGCTGAAAAGGTCGTTGCCGCACCAGTACGCTGGCATGAAGTCGGTGTCGAGCAGTCGCAGCGGTATGATGCCGGATTTGAAGGGCTTGTCGTAGTGATGCTGCCTGTGGAACAGCCAGGCGTAGGTCATCAGCTGGAACCACTTGTCGGGCACGTCGCGTGGCTGGGGCTGGGGGTCGTCGACGGCGAGCTCTTTGGCAACGACGCTGCCTGACTTGTAGTCTGACACATGCAGATACCCGTCGTGGATGTCGACACGGTCGGTGGTGCCTTTGATGTTGATGTCGCATAGGTGTGGTTGCACGGGCATCGGCAGGCGAACCTTCATCTCATCTTCCGTAAGCACCATCTCGATGCTTCGTCCGGATCGCAGTTTGGCTATCTCTGTGGCCAGAAATCGTTTTATCTGTATTTTGGCTACCTCGCCGTAAAGGTGGTTCTTGCCTTCACGGTCTCGGTTCTTCAACACCTCGCTCTCGATGCTGTTGTCTACCAGGGTGTCGATTTCTTTCACCGCCTTCTCCAATGTGGATGCTTTGATTTTCTTGTCTTTGTCGATATTGTAGATGTCGCAGAGTATCTGGTGTATGAAGGTGCCCAGTTCGTTCGACTCCAGCGTCTCGCTGACGGTGTCGGCCTCGCGGGCTTCCAAAACGTCTTCGAGCAGGAAGCGCCGGGGGCAGCCGCGGTAACGGTTCAACATGGATGGCGAGAAGCCTTTGCTGGCAATGGTGGCAAGACGTTCCATGATGGACTTGTTCTTTGCCACTGCCTGGGTGGTGGCTTCACAGGATGCCTCACGGGGACATGACACGGCATATTCGTCGACGGTGAGGTTCGGATACCGCAAGGCCATCTCTTGCTTGATTTGCAGGATGAAACGGCTGGGTTCGCCTTTGCCTATGCCGGCCGATTCGGAGCTGTAGAGCAGCCAGGCTTCGTCGGCCCGTTGCAGCAACCGGAAGAAATTGTAGGCATACACGGCGTCTTTCTCCCTGAAGGTGGGAATCTGAAACTCCCGTTTTATGATGTAGGGTATCAGCGAGTTGTCGCTCTTTCCGGCAGGCAGGGTGCCCTCGTTGAGCGAGAGCACGACGAGGTTGGAAAAGTCTATGCTTCGTGTCTCGAGCATGCCGAGCAGCTGCAGCCCTTTCAGAGGTTTGCCGTAGAAGGCGATGGAGCGACGTTTGGCCATGCGGTCGTAGAGGCGCTGCAGCGTGGCGACGGTGTCGATATGGTGACGCTCGTTGTGAAGCTGCTCGAAAAAGTCGAGAATCTGCAGTAGGCATGCCAGCGCCTCGCGCTCTTTGACGTTGTCTTTGTCGATGCCGTGGGCCGAGAGGTTCTCTGCCAGTCGTTTCAGATTGTTCAGCACGGCATCGACCGTCGTAAGGTCGCCATGGAACAGGAACATGAGGCGTTCTTTGCCGGGGGCGGCACCAATCAGGAGGTCGGCTTCTTGTGGCGAGGCGAAAATAATCTTTTCTTTGTTGACGATTTCGGTCGCCGAGTGGTATACGTCGTTCATCTCCAGAAGGTTTCCGATGAGCGGGCTGGAGAGCAGCGCCAGCAGGTCGTCGTGGTGGAAACGGCCGTTGCGATGGTTGGCATACAGCGACAGCACCTGAGTGACGATGAGATGCACCTGCGTGAGATTGTAGGGAAAACCCATGGTAACGTTGGCGGTCTTCACCGTTGCGGGCATGGCATTCATCATCGGCAGCAGCATCTTTTCGTCGGCAAGAACGATGACGGTCTCTTTCAGCGTCTTGGACACTGCGTCGGGGTCGTCGGGCGCTTTTTTTAATGCATTTTTTATTATGCCGTCAAGAATGCTGCCGGCGGCCTTGGCTTGCAGCACGTTCTCTGGACAGTTGACGATGTGGATGGTTTTCTTCTTTTCTTCGAAGTGGTTCGGGAATGGCGCTATGCCGCTGAAATGGTTCAGGTGGCTGCGCAGAAAAAGACCGGCCTCCTGGTTTGTGTCGTCGACGTAGTGGGCATCGCCGTCGAAGATCACGTGGCCGATACCATGGGCTATACAGCCGTCAATGATCCTTTCTTCGGTCTTGGACAGCGCGTTGAAGCCGACGAAATAGACGTCATGTTCCTTGATTTTCGTCACGAGGGTGTCTATCCTTTCGGCCACCTGTCGATAGGCCATGCCCATATAGGCCTCGCCGCGTCCGGTGAGGACGTCGCGCAACCGTGTGTAGAAGGTGTATAGCGACTTGTAGAATGTCAGGTAGTTGGCTTGGAATTCTGTCAGCGCGCCGCCTTCTATGTCCCATTCGCCCATCTTCTTGTGCTCGTGCAGTATGTTGAAGAGCTTCGCGGCGTCGACGGCGTAAAGGTCGATCTCGGAAAAGTCGCCAATGAGCATCTCGCCGAACGACATGAACTCTTCGAATGTGCTGAAGCGTTTGTCGTTGCCTTCGCTTGCGGTGCGGTATATGTCGTACAGCTCAAACAGCAGGAACTCGGGTGGGGTGATCTTCAGGTCGCCCAGCTCTTGCACCAGGTCGTCGATGCCGATGATACGCGGCAGGAAGAAGGGCTTCTCATCCAACGCCATCAGCTCTTTTTGGAGAAAAAGTCCAGCACGTCGGTTGTTGAAGACTATCAGTATGTTTTCCAAATCGTTGCGGTGGCGTTCCCAGAGGGTGGCGGCTACGTTGTGAAGGAAGGTATGCATGTGTTGTTCTTTTGGGTCGAATGGGTGGCGATGGCCGATTGCCAATCGGGTTTGTCGGCGTTGGTGGGGTGGCGGCGATGACTATTGGTTGACAAAGTGTTCTGCCTCTTTGTAGGTCTCTGGCTTGCCCACGTCTATCCATTGTGCGGCATCGTGTTCAAATGTGCCTATGGCCTGCTCTTTGGCCGCCCGTAGGTATTCGGGAATAATAGGGTAGGGGTGGTCGGCTTCAGGAAGTGTGCCGATGAGGCGTGGTGTCACTATGGCGATGCCGCTAAAGGCTCTTTCGCATGTCGTGGCGGGTCCGCTGACCCAGCGGGTCTCGTCGGTGTCGCGGTTGTGCCACCCTCTGAGGCGCCCCCTGTCGTCAAGCAGCAGCTGTCGGCTTGTGTCTCGCCGGCTTACGGCCAGCGTGGCGTCGTTGCCTGTCTGTTGATGCTGCTGCAACATCGCTTGCAGCGAGAAACGCGACAGGATGTCGACATTGTAAACCAATATGTTGTCGTCGTTGAAGAGCGGTGCAGCTTTCTTGAGGGCTCCGCCGGTGTCAAGCAGCATGTCGCTCTCGTCGGAGATGTCTATGGCAACATCCCATCGTCGCGACGCAATGAAATCTTTCACCATCGCGGCAAAGTGGTGCACGTTGACAACAAGGTGCTTGCAACCTGCTTCGCTCAGACGGTTGATGCAGCGCTCGAGGAGGGGAACCCCACCCACCGGAAGAAGTGCCTTGGGCTTGGCGCTGGTGAGCGGAAGCATCCGCGTCCCCAAGCCGGCAGCAAGAATGAATCCATCCATGTCTTTTTTCTGTTCGTAACGCGAAAAATAACGCAAAATTGCATGTTTTTTTGTTTTTTACGAGGTGAATTGCGTATTTTTTGTATCTTTGCATGGTCTTTCCAACCCCTATATGCTGTGGGGAGGAAGTGTAATTTTTTGTTACACAAATAAATGAGTGAAATATAATAATAATGAAAAAATAAAAAACAACGCATGATGTTCAAGAAATTCAAGTCTATTCTGATGATTGCAGGTATTGTGGTCGCGGCTTCGTGTACACCGACGCGCGAGATTGCCTATGTGAAAGACGCTGCTCGCGATTCCGCCATGGTGGTTTCCGGCGAATTCTCCAAAGGTATCCAGGCTAACGATATCTTGTATATCTATGTCGAAAGCCAGACGCCTTTGGCTACCATTGCCTTCAACGAAGAAACCAACAAGTCTGCCGTCAGCTCGTCGGGCACCGTCATCAACCCCGGCACGAGTTCCGTGCAGGGTTACCTCGTCAATCAGGATGGCGACATCATTTTCCCCGTCTTGGGCAAGCTGCGCGTGCTGGGTCTGACCCATTCCGAACTGGCTCACATGATCGAACAGCGCCTCGTGAGCGAAGGCCATCTGATTGACCCTGTCGTCACCGTCAAGCTGATGAACTTCCGCGTATGCGTGCTGGGCGACGTGTCGCGCCCGGGTCAGCTGGTGGTGCAAGGCGAACGCCTCACCATCTTCGAAGCCCTCAGCATGGTCGGCGACTTGCAAATCACGGGTCAGCGCGAGAACGTTACCGTCATCCGCGAGGAAAACGGTCAACGCATCATCGGCACCCTGGACCTCACCAGCAAGGATGTCTTCAACTCACCCTATTACTATCTGCACCAGAACGATGTCGTCTATGTGGAGCCTAACACCAAAAAACGTCGCAACGCCGACCGCGACCCCATCGTGATGACCTACATCTCGAGCGGCCTCTCGGTGCTCTCCGTCCTCTCGTCGATGTTCTACTATTGGGTCATGGCTAAATACTACAACAACAGATAAACATCTTTTTACAAAACTTGAATAATAAACAACTCCTATGGATAACAGTCAGAATTTGAATCAACAACAGGGCGTTGCACAAGAAAACGAAAGCGCTATCTCGTTGCGCGACCTTGTGTTTATCGTCATCAACAACTGGTACTGGTTCGTCATCTCGGCGTTTCTTTGCCTGGTGATCGCGGGTTTTATGTACAAGTCCAAGCCCAAAGCTTTTACCGACAACGCTACAATCTTGCTCCGTGACGACAACAACGGCAAGGGCGCCAACCGTCAGAACATGGACGCCATCTTCGCCAACATGGGTTTCGACAACAGCTCCCTGTCGCTCGAAAACGAAATCTACATCATCAAGTCTACTCCTCTGTTGATGAAGACGGCGGAACGTCTGCAGATGAACTGCTGGTGCTCCCGCGACGCCGCCTTCCGCAAGGTCTCCTTCTATAAGGATAGCCCCATGCGCATCCAGGTGTTCAACATGCAGGTCGACAGCGTTCAGGTGGCTATCTCTATGCAGGTGACGCCTATCGACAGCAATAACTACGAGTACAAGATCACCTCTTTCAACAAGCAGAAAACCAAGTCGTCGAAGCAAAAGGCTGGATTCAACCAGATCGTCAAGGTCAACGACTACGTCAGTTTTGCCATCGACCGCACGGAAAACTTCAACGAGAACAATATCGATGTGACCTACAATATGGGCTACACGCCCCTCTACGACGTAGCCAAGTCGATGCAACGCCGCCTCGAGGTGTCGCGCGTCGACAAAATCGCCTCCATCATCTCTATCTCCTACTCCGATGCCAACGCTCAGCGCACGCGCGAGGTCGTCGACACCTTGATTGCGGTCTACAACGAGGATGTCATCAACGACAAGAACATGGTGGCTCAGAAGACCGAACAGTTTATCGATGACCGTATCGCCCTCATCTATGGCGAACTCAACACGGTCGACGCTCAAGTGGAGTCGCTCCAGAAAAGCTCCAAACTGCCCGATGTGACTGGCCTGGGAAGCACCGTGCTGCAGAGCGGCACTCGCTACGCCGACGAGGTGGTGAGCCTCGAGGCTGAAAAAAGCGTCATCCTCTATATCAAGGAGTACATCGAGGACAACAGCCACAACAACGAGCTGATACCGTCGCTCATCATCAGCGATGCCGGTGTGCAGAACATGATCAACGTCTACAACAACCAGCTGCTCAACTACCAGAAACTTATCCAGGGCGCTGGCGCCAACAACCCCATCGCCAAGAATTCGCTCCAGGAAATGAGCGCCACCCGTGAAGCCATCCGCGCCTCGGTGCTCAACTTGCTGAGCTCTGTCAATACGCGTCTGGCCAAAGCAAAACAGCAGGAATTGCAGTCGCAGAAACAAATCAGCGACATGCCTACTCAGAGCAAGGCCGTCAACCAGGTGCGCCGTCAGCAGAATATCAAAGAGGAACTTTACCTCTACCTCCTCTCCAAACGCGAAGAGAACGCCATGAACCTCGCCGTCACCGTGGCCAACGCCAAGGTGGTGGAAAACGCCGCTCAAACCAAGGTGGGCCCCAGCATGATGATGTTCGCCCTCGTGGGTCTCGTGCTCGGCCTTGCCATCCCCGGGGTGGTCATGTTCCTCTTCTCCTTCTTCAACACCAAGCTGCGCGGCAAACCGGATGTCGAGAAAGCGCTCTCCATCCCCGTGCTCGGCGAGATACCCTCCAAGCCTGAAAGCCGCACCAAGGATGAGGTTATCGTTACCGCCACTGGTACCGACACCGTTACGGAGGCCTTCCGTATCCTCCATTCCAACATACCCTTCTTCCTCAACGACCCCAACAAAAAGGTGCTGCAGACTATATCTACGATGCCTGGCGAGGGTAAGTCGTATGTGGCTATCAACCTCTCCCTGTCATTGGCATATACCGGCAAGAGAACGCTGTTGATTGACCTCGACCTGCGCAAACGCAGCACGTCCAAAACCATCGACCGCCACAACCGCATGGGTATCATCCATTACCTGCTGGGCAAGGAGGAAAATGTCGACAACATCATCACCCACAGCGAGTCGTCGGAGAACCTCGACTATATTGTCTGCGAAAAGACTCCGCCTAACGCCACACAGCTGCTGATGAACGAACGTTTCGGCAAACTGATCGAAACCATCCGCGACCGTTACGACTACATCATTTTCGATACCACGCCGGCGCAGATTGTCGCCGACTCGGCTATCGTCAACCGCTACGCCGATCTGACGATGTATGTGATGCGTGTCGGCAAGGTCAGCAAAGGTATTTTCCCGTTTGTGCAGGAACTCAGCGACAAGCAGAAATTCAAGAATATGGCTATCGTCCTCACCGACGTGCCGCTCGTCAAGAAACGCTACGGCGGCTATGGCTACGGCTACGGTTATGGCTACGGTTACGGCTATGGCTACGGTTACGGCTATGGTTACGGCTACGGCTACGGCGACGACAGCGAGAAAGAAAAGAACGAGAAAGAATAGTTCTATGAAAGGATAATCGTAATACTTGCTTTACTCATTACTACAATCAGCGTATCGGCACA
>CAMNKG010000013.1 GCA_946542135.1 uncultured Bacteroidales bacterium | reverse complement strand
GGCGGCGGGGGATGTTGCGGACTGGGGGGGTCTGTCTGTAGGGAGGTTGTTCTGCTCGAGGTAGGGCATATGCTGTTGGATCGCATTGTTGTGAGCCACGAGTGCAGGGGCGGGTTCGTGAGACCCCAGACGGCCGGTGGCGAAGAGCAGGGCTACGGCGACGCCGGCCAATGCTACGACGGCGGAGGCCAGGATGGCGACGTGGGCTTTGCCTGACGGCTTGCTTTTGGGCGTGGGGGTGGCGGCGTCGAGGCGTTTTTCCAGGCGATCCCATGCTGCTTTTGGGGGGATGTTTTCGGCGTCTTGCCATTGCGACTTCATCAAATCTTCTATGTTCATGGTTTTAACTTTGACTTTAACCTTAACGTTAACTTTTTGGGACGGCTGTTTTTTTGGGGGGGTTATGGGTTTAATGGGAGATTTGGGCGGGATGGGTTTAATGGGCGTGGTGGTTTTAATGGGTGATTTTTGGGGGGTTATTCCAGGAAGGATCTTAGTTGGGATTGGAGGTGGTCGCGGATTTTGTAGTATTGCGATTTGAGGGTGGAGACGGGAAGGTTGTAGGTCTTGGACAGCTCTACGAAGCTGTAGCCTTCGACGGCGACGAGGTTGAAGAGCGTCTGCTGATTGGTGTCGAGCTGACGGAGGGCACGCAGCAGTGCCTCGCGGACATCGAAAGCGGCGGCGAAGTCGCTGTCTGTGCCGTGGAGTTGCTCATGGTGGTCCTCGAAGCTTTCAGCCATGTGGCGCCGGTCGCGATGGTAGATACGCAGAATCTGGTGGAGAAAGACCTTATACATCCACCCTTCGAAAGAGCCGGAGCCGCGGAAGGTGGATAAGCGCTGGAAGACAAGGAGGAAGCCCTCGACGAGCATTTCTTGGGCGACAGCATCGTCGGGGGCATAACGGCGGCAGAGGGCATAGAAACGTGGGCTATAACGCTCATACAGTTCCTTCTGCATGCCTCTGTCGCCATCCAGGCACCCCTTGATTATGCTTTCAAGATTACTCATTTGCCATAAGGAGATGCCGTTAGGGAGAAAAGGACGAAGCGGGAGTGTTAAAAATTCTTAATCTGAACTTTTATCGTCTCATTGATAGAGCCGTCGAGGGAGGCGATGCGGAAGAGGTAGAAGCCCGATGGGAGGCCCGTGCGGAAGGCGACGCCGCTGCGGACGCGTCCCGTAAAGACCTCGCGGCCAGAGGCGTCGACGGCGCTGACAGAGAGCGGCTGGCCGGGGATATCCGAGAGGATGGTCATAGCGTCGGCTGTGGGATTGGGGAAGAGCTTCAGTTTTTCGGCATTGCGTGGGACGGGAGCGATGCCGACGTAGGCGGTGTCGATTACGGCGAGGGTGTATTGGCCGAGCTTCAGGTTGTTGGCGATGAAATAGCCCGAGAGGCTGTTGCCGTCGTAGTGCGACGAAGCCACGGTCCATGGGCTTTGGGCATCGGGGCGATAGAGCAGACGGACGAGTGCGAAAGTGTCGGCATTGGGGATGAGGTCGTTGTCGAGCGTAGCTTCGTCGCCCGAGCGGCAGTAGTGGAACCAACCGCTCATTTGGACTGTAGAGGGGAGGATGCCGTCGACCGACCAATAGCGGTCGGCCATGCGGATGAAGCGCGGAGAGGTGTCGCCTTGGGGTGCGTACCAATGATGCGAGACGTAGAGCCAGGCGCTGTTGGTGTCGGCCGCCTTGCGAACATTGCATGCAAAATGAGAGACAGGGAATTCGAAGGTGCCCCTATTGTTGACCGTTATCTGAGTGCCGATGGAGGCCTTGGAGAGCGCCTTGTCGAAGTCGACGACGGCGAAGAGGGGGCGGAAAGGCAAGGAGAAAGAAGCCTGGCCGAGGGAGCCGTCGAAGGACAAGAGGCGGCGTTCGTGCTGGAGCTGGTCGCCGAAGAAGGAGACCCAGACGCGGTTACGGTCCATAAAGGCGTCCGTTCCGTAGTGCTGTTGGCGGAGCGTGATGGAGGTTTGGCCGTCATCATCGGTGGTGAGCGATTCGACGGTATAGTCGTTGAACCCCGGCTGGAAGACATGGAAATTGAAGAACGCCGAGAGGTCGATGCCGCTGTAGGCCGAGAGGCTGTCGCTGAGCTGGTAGCTGTCGATGTTGGCAAAAGCGCAGCGGCTGAAGAGTTGGCGTAGAGAGGCATAGAAGAGCGAGTCGCCCAAGTAGCCGCGTAGCGAATGCCACACGGTGGCGCCCTTGTTGTAGACCGTGGAGCCGTAGGTGATGTCGGGGGTGACGCCATAGAGGGCTTTGAAGCCGCCATCGCGGACATGCGAGGAGCAGAGGACGCTGTTGAGGTTTTCGTCGGCGAAGCCCTTGTAGCGCAAGCTGTCGCCGGCGGGAGCGATGGCCTGGATGGCCACCTCTTCGCAGAAGGAGGCGCCACCCTCGTTGATCCACATGTTTTCGCTGCTGGCGCACGTTAGGAGGTTGCCGAACCAGGAATGGGCGAATTCGTGGCTCATGGTAGCGAGACAGGGTTCGGCAGCGGAGGCCATGCAGTAGGTGGTGAAGGCGATGTTGCCGACATGTTCCATGGAGCCCTTAGGGGTGGAGACGTAGCCCACGCGGTCCCAGCGGTAGGGTCCGAAGCACTGTTCGAACATGGGGATGACGGCGCTCAAGTGCTGATAGGCGTTGAAGACGCTAAGGCTGTCGTGGTTGAGGAAAGCCAGGAGAGCGGGATAGGTGCCGTAGAGGCTCTGGTAGGAGCGCTGGATGAGATGGAAGGGTGCCGACGCGACGCCGACGAGGTAGGTAGGCGTGGGGTGGATGAGCGACCACGACGAGGTGAGGCTGCCGTCGGGGTTGGCCGTTTCGCCGAGGGGCATGCCGCTGCAGAAAGCGCGCCAGCCCGGCTGGGAGGTGATTTGGAGGCTATAGGTAGCCTTGTCGTAGAAATTGTCGCGACAGGGGAACCAGGACTTGCCCATATTGTGCGGGTATTCGTAGAGGGCGATGCCGAGGTTGTAGTAGATGTTGTTGTCGAAATAGAAACCGCCCCAGCCTTCGGCAGCGAGATACTGGCCCTTGCGGTAGAAGACGGTGACCGTCGTGGTGTCGCCTGCGGTGCCCTGGAACGGCACGGAGAGGAGCGGAGCGGCGTAGAGGAAAGGCGACGCAATGCCGTCGACCCAAACCGAGTCGACATCAGAATAGGTGAGTTCCAGTGCGATGGCCGAAACGGGGCGCAGGATGCGCATAGTCAGCGCCGCCGACCCTTCGATACGCTTGAAAGACTTGTTGCCCACATCGAGGCGGAGGTCGTAGTGCAGCACATCGATGCTGTCGGTGATATTGTCCTGCGCTTGCGCCAGTCCCAAGGAGAGAGCCAGGAGCAAGAGGGAGAAGATTTTTTTCATAACAGTTGCAATTATTTTTCGAACACAATGGGCAACGAGCACCAGCTACGCACCGCATGGCCCTTGTTTTTGCCCGGTATCCATTTAGGCATAGCCTTAATCACCCGTAGCGCTTCTTGGCCGCATCCGCCGCCGATATCGCGGAGCAACCTGAAATTGCTCAGCGAGCCGTCTACTTCGACGACGAAAGAGACGACGACCGTGCCGACGACGCTGGAGTCTTCGGGATAGTGCAGATGGTGCTGAAGATAATCCACCAGAGCCTGTTGGCCACCCGGGAACTCAGCTTCCACCTGCACAAAATGGAAGATTTCCGCCTCCCCTTCCAACACATCATCCGACGAAGCCAGATCGGGACGGCGAAGTGCTGACGACTGGGTGGGCGACGAGTCGGGATTGTCGGTTTCGATAACTTCGTCTGTCGGTATCGTATCCAGCAGAGAGAAGCCAACTACAATGTCGGGGAGGGTGTCAGAGTCGATGGCAGAGGGGAGCGTATCGAGGGCGGAGTCGATGAGGCAGTTTGACACGGTGGGGAGGGCGGAGTCGATGAGGCAGTTTGACTCGGGGGGAGTATCGGAGAGGAGGGTTGGTGACGCGGCGCCGCCACATGCAGAGAGCGAGAGCGTGAGACCCGCGACGGTGGCGACCTTGCCAAGCTTTAGGCGCTGGGATAGGGCCTGCTCGAGGAAACGCACTTCAGCCTCGCAACGCGGGCAGGTGCCGGAACAGTCGCCGGTATGGGTACATTCGGGTTGCTGCAAATCAATACCGTTCTCGTCGGCGATGTGACGGCGAATGGCTTTCAGTTCCTTGCAGATTATTTTGCCGCGTTTCATAACATCCAGAAATTAGCGTTTAGATATATGTATCTTTCTTCGGCCGAAATTTACAGCAACCCGAAAAAAAATTAGAATTTGACGATATCGATTAGGCGGACGCCGTCGAGCCACACGGCTATGCAGCCTACGGCGCCGTCGTTGCCGGCATCCTCCCAATTCTCTATAGGCTGGAGGGTGCGGGCATTGACAATCTCGAAATACTCGGGTTCGAACTTCAGACCGTCGGGGCACTGGTCGGGGTTGACCTCATGGAAAGAGGCCAGGGTGCTCATCACCCACTCCTTGACGTCGTCCACATCCTCATACTCAGCCATTTCGGCGGCTTGTTCGAGAGTGTTGTGGATGGTGGGGGCTATGGCACGAGCAGCCGGCGAGAGGCGCATATTGCGGCTGGAGAGGGCCAGGCCGTCGTCGGCGCGCACGATAGGACAGGCGACAATCTGGATGGGGTACTTGATCTGCTCGATAAGGTTGCGGATGATAGCCAGCTGCTGGAAGTCCTTCTCGCCGAAATAGGCGCGGTCGGGAGTGGCGATGTCGAAGAGACGACGCACGACGACGGCGACACCGGAGAAGTGGCCGGGGCGCTGGGGGCCCTCCATGACCTCTTCGAGCGGGCCGAAGTGGTATACATCCTTGACCGGTTCGGGGTACATTTCCTCGATCGAAGGGACGAGGGCGAAGATGGTACCCTCAACGCCTTCGATGAGTTTGAGGTCGGCGTCGACGGTGCGGGGGTACTTGGCCAAATCCTCCTTGTTGTTGAACTGGATCGGGTTGACGAAGAGGCTCACGACGACGACGTCGTTTTCCTGAGCGGCGCGACGGATGAGCGAGAGGTGACCTTCGTGGAGGGCGCCCATAGTGGGTACCAAGCCAATGGTTTTGCCGTCGGCTTTAGCTTTGGCGACGGCTGCTTTGATTTCAGATATTTTAGTGAATGCTTGCATACTATTTTGATTTTAACTTTAACTTTAACGGTAACTTTAACTTTAACCTTAACTTTAACCTTAACTTTAACTTTAACCTTAACTTTAACTTTAACCTTAACTTTAACTTTAACCTTAACTTTAACTTTAACTTTTTTATGGGGTTGATGGGGTTAATGGGTTTAATGGGGTTGATGGGGGGAGTGTTTGAATGGTTTTCATTCCACTTCCTCGTAGGGGGTGAAGCCGTCGTCGTCGGTGTCGGAGTTGTCGCGGGGGTTGTAGGTGGTGCGGTTGAGCCAGCGGTTAGGCAGCTCCAGCAGATAGTTCAGCGCCGTGATAATGAGGCTGAACAGCAAGGCGTAGCCGAACGAGTCGACCTGGAAGGGCGGCACGAGCGCGGCGGCCATCTCGACGATGATGGCGTTGATGATAAAGATGAAGAGACCCAGCGACACGACGGTGAAGGGGAGCGTGATGAAAATAAGGATGGGGCGAATAAAGTTGTCGAGCAGCGAGATTACCAGAGCCGTCAGGATGGCTGCCGCCACGCTGCCCCCCACGATGCGGACGCCGGGCAGGATGCGGATGGCGATGATGATGGCCAGGGTGAGGATGATGGTACGCGTGAGGAAGCCCCAGGGGCCCGACTGGCGCTGGCGGTTGATGTTGATTTTGATATTCATAGGTTTATCACTCCTTTCCCATAGCGGATAACCTCGACGTTGCCGTCGCTGCAGTCCACCACCGTAGAAGGTGCATCGTCGCCGATGCCGCCGTCGACCACCATGTCGACCTGGCGGCCGAAGAGTTCGTGGATGAGTTCCGGGTCGGTCAGATACTCCGATTCGCGATCCTCGTCGAGGGTGCGCACCGAAGTGCCGATCAAGGGGCAACCGGCGGCCTCGATGATGGCCTGGGTGATAGGGTTGGCCGGCACACGGACCCCGATGGTGCGGTTCGGGTTAAGGTAGTTGCGCGGCACGTTGCCGTTGGCGTCCATGATGAAGGTGAAGGGGCCGGGCAGCGACTCCTTGAGCAGCAGGAAAAGGTCGCGGTCGAGGGGTCTGACATATTCCGAAACCTGGCTCAGGCTGTCGCAAAGCATCGAATATTTAGCTTTTTTGAGGGAAAATCCCTTGAGGCGTGCGATGGTCTCGACAGACTTTTTGAACTCCATGCTGCAGGCAAAAGCGTAGAGCGTATCGGTAGGAATGACGATGATACCGCCCGATTTGAGGACCTTCGCCACACGGTCAACATCATGGTAGTTAGGGTTGTCGCTATAGATTTTTAGAAGCATCTGTTCGCATTTTTTGAAATTGCAAAAATACGAACAAAAAAACAATAACAAACCAAAAAATGAAATTTATTTCTCGGAGCGACTATAATAAATATTGGAACGGGGCGTTATAGGATATGTTTTTTTTCAAAAACCCCGTAAAAAATGATGAAAAAACTGACCTTGCTTTTGACACTACTGACACTGCTCACGGTCGTACAGGCCCAAGCGCAGGAGACGGCGCGCTTCAAAGACTATTTCGACAATGCCACGCTCCGCATCGACTACATCAGGAGCGGATGCCTGAAGCACGACACCTGCACGCTGGAGCGCTTTGCCATACAGAACGACCAGTGGGCCGGCTCGCTGACGCAGCTGATAGACCCCTTCGACAACGGCACCTACCGCCTGGTGGTCAAAGACGCCGCCACGGGGCGCACGCTGTACACGCGCTGCTACAACACCCTGTTTGAAGAATACCGCCACACCATTGCCAGCCGCGAGCGCGACAGCATAGCCACCTTTGAAGAGGTGATGCTGATGCCGCTGCCCAAAAAGGCTGTCGACATCTGCTTAGAGAAGCGCGACGAGAAGAACGTGTTCCACACCGCCTCCACCTTCCGTTTCGACCCCAAAAAGGAGCGTCCGGAGCGTTTGAAAAGAGCCGTCAGCCCCATCAAGCTGCACTACAGCGGCGACATGCACAAGAAGATAGACATCGTCATCGTTGCCGAAGGCTACGGCAAGAAAGACAGCCGCAAGATGCGCGAGGATTTCGACAAATTCACGTCGTACCTGCTTGCCGAAGAGCCCTTTAAGAGCCGCGCTGCCGACTTCAACGTGTGGGGCATCGGCTACCTTGCCGACGAGAGCGGCGTCAGCGACCCCAACGCCAACCGCTACGTTAACAGCGCCGTAGGATCCACCTATAACATCTTCGACATGGACCGCTACCTGATGACGACGCACCTCTTCCAGCTCCACAACCTGATAGCCGGATGCCCCTACGACCACATCCTGATTATGGCCAACTGCGACACCTACGGTGGCGGCGCCATCTACAACTACTACGCTTTCAGTGCCGTACAGGAATGGTCGCCCATGATACTGCCCCACGAACTGGGGCACAGCATCGGCGGTCTTGCCGACGAATATGTGGAAGACGACCCCAACTACAACCGGCGCTACGAAGACTGCGAACCCACGGAGCCCAACATCACGTCGCTGAAGGATTTCGACAAGAAATGGAAACATTTGGTGGCCGAGGGCACCCCCATACCCACCGCAGCGCCAGAAGGCAAGATGACCACGCGCGAATGCGGACCTGTGGGGGCCTATGAAGGCGCCGGCTACTTGGAGAAAGGCTGCTACCGGCCCTGCCCGCACTGCATGATGCGCGACTACGCCTATTTCTGTCCCGTTTGCATGAAACGCATGAACGACATCTTCGACCTCTACACACGCTAAAACAGCCCCGTCAACCCAATCGACACATGAAAAACAGACCGTTTCTTCTTATCGCCATCCTGCTGGCCACGCTGGCCTCTTCGTGCATCAAAGAAGAGAAGTATCTGACGGACCCTGAGGCCCGCCTCAGCTTTTCGGAGGACACGGTGAAGTTCGACACCGTCTTCACCACCATGGCCACCACCACGCGGCAGATGAAGGTCTACAACCACTACGACGAAACGCTGCTGATCGATGCCGTCAGCATCCTACACGGCACCACGTCGCGGTTTCGCATCAACGTTGACGGCGACACCGGAGCCGTGGCCCGCAACGTGGAGATAGCGCCCCACGACAGCATCTTCATCTTCATCCAAGCCACCATCAACCCCAACGACCGCCAGGCGCCCTTTCTCATCACCGACTCTATCGTCTTCACGTACAACAACCGGCAGCAGTTTCTGCCGCTGACGGCCTATGGACGCAACGCGGTGTACCACACGCCCACACACCGCATCTACAGCCTCTACACCAACGCCCGCGGCAACCTCGACACCCTGTGGTACCCCTACTCCATCATAGACTGCGACAACTGGGACCACACGCTGCCACACGTCATCTTCGGCTACGCCGTCGTCAACAGCAACGAGACCCTTCGTCTGCAAGCCGGCGACGAGCTCTATTTCGGCGACAAGAGCTACCTATGGGTCTACGACAGCGCCACCATAGACGTGCGGGGCACACAGGACAGGCCCGTGCTTTTCACCTCGATACGACACGACGGCTGGTACGACAGCCTGCCCGGCCAATGGGGCTATGTCTGGCTTTCGTCGGGGAGCAAAGACAACCACATCGAGTGGGCCCGGATAGAAAACGGCACGGTGGGCATCGTGGTGGACACCAACGTCAACCCCAACCCCACCCTCGACATCAGCAACAGCGTCGTCATGAACCACTCGCTGTCCGGCATCGTGGGCCAAGGAGCCTACATTGTGGGCGACAACCTGCTGGTGTGCAACTGCGGCAGCACCGTGCTGTCGTTGCAATACGGTGGCCGCTACCGTTTTACGAACTCCACCTTTGCCAACTATTGGCGCTACGGCAGCCGGAAGGCCCCTGCCGTGGTCCTCAACAACTACTACGCCTACAGCGATGCCGCCATCTTTCCGCGCGACATGGTTGAGGCCTACTTCTACAACTGCATCATCTACGGCAGCCAGTCGACCCATAACGGTGCCAGCGAGCTGATGTTCGACTACCTGCCGACGGCGGAACTGAACTGCCGGTTGGAGCACAGCATCGTGCACTGCGCCGTCATCGACAGCAACGGGCACAGCCTTGATAGCGGTGTTCCCGACGTCAGGGTAGCCAACCTGACGCTGAACCAAGACCCGCGCTTCAAGAACGCCCGCATGGGCGACTTCCACCTGCTGACGGAATCGCCAGCCATCGGTGCCGGCAACGACGCCAGGCTCAAGGTTCCCTACGACCTTGACGGCTACCCCAGGGCACATCCCCCATCAGCGGGAGCCTTCGAATGGAGAGAAGAACAGTAGCACAGCATCTTGCCGCCAACAACAGACACCACA
Organism: uncultured Bacteroidales bacterium; assembly: GCA_946542135.1. Taxonomy (GTDB): domain Bacteria; phylum Bacteroidota; class Bacteroidia; order Bacteroidales; family P3; genus Colimorpha. Next base: position 16,937 of record CAMNKG010000013.1, on the reverse strand, counting down.
AAAAACACCAAAAAAGAACAGATTATGTACAACTACATACGCGGACACCTTGACGAAGCCACTCCAGCCTACGCCGTCGTAGACTGCCAAGGGGTGGGCTACCTGCTCGAGATCACGCTCAACACCTATAGCGAGATCAAAGACCTCGACGAGGTCAAACTGATGGTCCATGAAGTGATACGCGAAGACGCATTCCTCCTTTTCGGTTTCTCGTCGGAGGCGGAGCGCTCCATGTTTCGCCTACTGATAGGCGTCAACGGCGTCGGCGCCGCCACAGCGCGCGTCATGCTATCGTCGCTGACCGTCGACGAGCTGACCCGCGCCATACTGGACCAGGATGTGAAACGCGTGCAGAAAGTGAAAGGCATCGGCGCCAAAACGGCACAACGCATCCTGCTGGAGCTCCGCGACAAGGTAGACCCCTATGCCGCCGCCGACCTTTCGGGCGCCGCCGCAGCACCCACTTCCAGCGCCAACGCCGCCGAAGCCCTTTCGGCACTGGTGATGCTCGGTTTTCCACGTCCGGCATCGGAAAAGGTGATAGCCCTTGTCACCGAAAAAGAGCCGACGGCATCGGTGGAAGAAATCATCAAACAGGCACTCGCTCACGGCATCTGACACACTACACATTTCTCACACACAGCTTACCACACCCCACGTCGACAAATCACCACAAAACATTGACAGCAACCCATCGGACATATAACCCATCCCACTTCGACAGCCGCCTGCTGGCAGCGTTGCTGTTGCTGCTGCTGACGCTGTCGGCGCTGACGGCATCGGCCCAGAACGACAGCACAAGCTTGCATTTTCCCATACCCACATCGAACGACGGCAACACGCCCCACAGCCCACTCTTCCTGAACAATCCCTCCAACCAGACCACCACGGTGGAATACGACCCCACCAGCCACAGCTATGTCCGCACCACCCGCATCGGCAGCGTCGTCATCAGCCGCGACTACATGACCTTCGCCGAATACCAGGACTGGCAGATGCAGCAGCTCATGGACAACTACTGGAACCAGAAACAGCAGGAGAACAACAACGCCACGCAAGACGGCGGTTTGCTGAGCAAGATACCCGGTTTCAACGAGATATCGCGCAAGCTGGAGAGCCTGATGGACAAGCCCGAGATCAGCATCACCCCCAAGGGCAGCGCCGACCTGACGCTGCAGGTGGTCAACAACTTCACCGACAATCCCTCGCGCGACGAGTCGCTGCGCAGCGTCACCAACTTCGACTTCGACGAAAACATCCAGCTGACCCTCAATGCCAAGATCGGCGACCTCATCAATACCGACATCAACTGGAACACCCAGGCCACATTCGACTTTGAGAACCAGATCAAGCTGAAATACGAAGGCAAGGAAGACGACATCGTACAACTCTTCGAAGCCGCCGACATCTCTTTCCCCCTCAACACGACGCTCATCAAGGGTAGCCAGCGCCTCTTCGGCGTCCATACCAAGCTGAAATTCGGCAACCTGACTGTCGACGCCGTTGCCAGCCAGAAAGAGACCTCGACAGAAAACATGCAGGTGCAGGGTGGCGCTTCGGCCCAGGAATTCGAAATCCGCGCCGACGAATACGAAGAAAACCGTCACTACTTCATCTCCCAATATTTCTACGACAACTACAACAAAGCCATGTCCACCCTTCCTGTGGTGAACAGCAACATCAAGATCATACGGCTTGAAGTGTGGCGCACCAATATCGGCGCCGCCGTCACCAACAACCGCAACATTCTGGCCCTCACCGACCTTGGCGAGCACGACGTGCACAGTCCCGGAGTGGTGGCCGGCACTTCGGTGCTGCCCAACAGCAACACCAGCAACAACCTGCTGCAACTCATCAACACCAGTGCCATACGGAGCATCAACAACGTCAGCTCCTACATGGAAGGGCTTGGATTCTCGGGCGGTGCAGACTACGAAAAGGTGGAGAGTGCCCGTCTGCTACCCAGCAACGAGTACACCTTCAACTCGCAGCTGGGCTTCATCACCCTTTCGCAGCCCCTCGCCAACGACCAGATCCTGGCTGTGGCCTATCAATACCAAGTGATTGGCGACACCACCGTCTATCAGGTCGGCGAGCTCACCACCGATGGCGTCAACGACCCCAACACGTTAGTTGTCAAGCTGATCAAGAGTTCCGCCGTGAACCCGCGCAACCCCCTCTGGAAGCTGATGATGAAAAACGTCTATTTCCTGAAAAGCACACAGATAAGTCGCGAGAACTTCCGTCTCAACGTGCTCTACGAAAACCCTGAGGGCGGAGTGGGCATAGGCTACTTCACCGAGGGGCCGATGGAAGGCACCCCGCTGGTCGAGGTGTTCGGGCTGGACCGCATGGACGCCTCGCAGAGCTACTACTACCCCGACGGCGTCTTCGACTGGTTTGACAGCGCCGCTTTCAAAGGCGGTACCATCCAGGCCACCACGGGCCGCATCTTCTTCCCCTACGTAGAACCCTTCGGCAAGGACCTGCGCGCCATGCTGGGCGACAACAGTCTCGCCAACCGCTACTGTTTCGACTCGCTCTACACCATGACGCAGGCACTGGCGCAGCAGTATGCCGACAAGAACAAGTTCTACCTTGAGGGCTACTACACCAGTTCGGTGAGCGGCGAGATACAGCTGGGCTACAGCGTAACACAAGGCTCTGTGACCGTCACCGCCGGCGGCATGCCTCTCATCGAAAATGTCGACTACACCGTAGACTACACCATGGGAACGGTGCGCATCATCAACGAAAGCCTTCTGGCATCAGGCACCCCCATCAGTGTCAGCAGCGAGAACAGTTCCTTCAGCATGATGACCAAAACCATGCTGGGCATGCACCTGAACTATGAGTTCGACCCCGACATCAACCTCGGCGCCACCTTCATGAACCTGCGGGAGAAGCCGCTGACGCAGAAGAACAATTTCGGCGACGAGCCCACCTCCAACTCCATCTGGGGTCTTGATTTCAACTACCGTCGCGACGTGCCCTGGATAACGAAATTCATGGACCGCCTTCCCGGTCTGCAGACCAAGGCGCCCTCCACCCTCACCCTTCAGGCCGAATTCGCCCACTTCATTCCCGGCATGGCCAATACCGGCAGCGACGACGGCAAGGTGACCTATATCGACGATTTTGAAGGCGCCGAGAGCAACATCGACCTCAAAGGCTACTCCTACTGGCATCTGGCCTCGACGCCGCAGGACTACCGCATGTCGGTACCCCTCTTTCCCGAAACGGCTATCGGCACCGGCCTCGCCTATGGCTACAACCGAGCCAAACTGGCCTGGTACTCCGTAGGTCGCATCTTCTTCGAATCCGGCTGTCCCGACAACATCGACGAGAACGACCGTTCGCATCCCTATGCACGCCAGATCAGCCAGAAGGAAGTCTTTCCGAACAAAAGCCTCGACGCCAGCGAGAACACACGCCTGCAGGAGCTCAATCTGGCCTTCTACCCCTCCGAGAAAGGGCCCTACAACTACGATGTCAACCCCACGCCCTTCAGTTCCGGTATCGACGCTTCCGGACAGCTGCTCAATCCACGCTCACGATGGGGCGGCATCATGCGTGAACTGACCTACACCGACTTCGAAAGTCAGAATATCGAAACCATAGAATTCTGGCTTATGGACCCCTTCATCGACCCCGCCACCGGCGCCACCGACATGTCGAAAACAGGCGGCAAGCTCTATATCAACCTGGGCGACATCAGCGAGGACATCCTTCGCGACGGACGCAAAGGGTTCGAGAACGGTTTGCCCACCGGCAACACCCCTGATGCCTTCGCCGCCAATCCCGTCGACACCACCATCTGGGGGCGCGTTCCCGTCATGCAGGCCGTTGTCAACGCCTTCGACAACAACGAGACAGCCCGCCACTATCAAGATGTGGGCTACGACGGGCTTTCGAGCAGCGACGACCTCGGCGACGAGCAGAGTTTCTTTGCCGACTACCTAAACCAGATTGCCAACACCTTCGGCACCTCGTCGGAAGCCTACCTGCAGGCCGTTGCCGACCCCTCGAGCGACAACTACCGCTACTACCGCAGCTCGGTCTACGACCGCGACAACGTCAAAATCAACGACCGCTACAAACTCTTCAACAATCCCGAGGGCAACTCCGCCTCCGACGCCGACAACCCGGAGTCGTACACCACGCAGAACACCACCTATCCCGACGTTGAGGACATCAACCGCGACAACACCCTCAGCGAAAGTGAGAACTACTACCAATATGTCGTCGACCTGCGTCCCGACCAGATGGTCATAGGCCAGAACTATATCGTCGACATCCACGACGCGCAAAACGTGCAGCTGGCCAACGGCGCGATGACAAGCTGCCGCTGGTACCAGTTCCGCATCCCCATCCGCGAACCCGACCAGACCATCGGTAACATCAACGGTTTCCAGTCGATACGCTTCATGCGTATGTTCCTCACCGACTTCGAGGAGCCCGTCATCCTGCGTTTCGGAACCCTCGAGCTGGTCTATGGCACCTGGCGCAAATACAGCGAAGACCTCCTCCAACCCGGCGACTATCCGACAGGACAAAACGAAAACACCACCTTCACCCTTTCCACCGTCAACATCGAAGAGAACGGAAGCCGCGAACCCGTGCCCTACAACCTGCCGCCCAACATAGAACGCGAGTCCTGGTACTCCACCTCGTCGTCCTACACCGAGCTCAACGAGCAGGCCCTCTCGCTCGACATCCAGGAGCTCAATGCCGGCGACGCCCGCGCCATCTACCGCAACTCGCAGTACGACCTACGCTACTACGGCAAGCTGAAAATGTTTGTCCACGCCGAAAAGAAGTTCGAGACCGACAACCTCTACGACGGCGACCTCACCCTCTTTGTGCGTCTGGGTAGCGACTACACCAATAATTATTATGAATACGAAGTGCCCCTCCAACTCACGCCGTGGGGCACCCCAGCCGTGAGCAAGGAGCTCATCTGGCCCGAAGCCAACAACGTGGAGATAGACCTTCAGAAGCTGGTGGAAATCAAGACCAACCGCAACCGCAGCATCCGTTCCGGCAGTGGCGACCTGATTTCGGCCTATGCCGCCTATTCGGAGATGGTGTCGGGCAAGAAATACACCGTTGTCGGCTCGCCCAACCTCGGCAAAGTCAAAGTCATCATGGTTGGCGTGCGCAACCCTCGCAAACAGACCCTCGACGACGGCAACGACATGCTGCCCAAAAGCGCCATTATTTGGATCAACGAGCTGCGCCTGTCAGACTACATCAACCGTGGCGGCATCGCCGCTATGGCGCTGGCACGCACCAACCTTGCCGACGCCGGCAACCTGTCGCTCTACACCTCCTACACCACCTCGGGCTTCGGCAACCTTGAGGACAAACTGAACAAGCTGGAACTCATCAACACCTTCAATATCCAATCGACACTGAACCTCGAACTCGGCAAGTTCCTGCCCGACGAATGGGGTATGCACATTCCCCTCTATGTTGACTACAACAACCAGATAGGCACACCGGAGTACAATCCCCTCGACCCCGACGTCAAACTCCGCGACGACCTCAAGACCTACCAGACACAGGCCGAACGCGACTCGATACGCTCGATGACGCAGCAGCGCAAATCCACCACCAACATCACCCTCACCAACATCCGCAAGGAACGCACCGGCAAATCGGCGCTGAAACCGCATTTCTACGACATCGAAAACTTCGCCTTCTCCTATGCCTACAGCGGCGAGCGCACCAGCGACGACGACCTGGAATACTACAACAAAGACCAGCACCGAGGCGGCTTCTCCTACAATTTCTCGGTGGCGCAGCCCAAACAGTTCAAACCCCTCGACAAAGTCAAACTGTTCCAAAACAAAAACCTCAAAATCTTCCGCGATTTCAATCTCTACTACCAACCCAAAAACATCTCTTTCACCACCGAGATCTATCGCGACATCGAGGCCACCCTGCTGCGCAACAAGTCGGCGGCACTGGTCATCATGAACCCCTCATACTTCAAGCAGTTCACCTGGCGCCGCGACTACAATCTGCAGTACGACTTGGCACGCAGCTTCCACATCACCTACAACGCCACCGCCAATGCCCGCATCGACGAGCCTCCCGGAGTCGTCGACCGTTCCGGCAACGACTCGCTGTGGATGGCCATCATGCGCGGCGGGACTATGCAGAACTTCCAGCAGAACATCAACATCACCTGGGACCTCCCCATCAACAAGTTGCCCTATCTCGACTTCCTGCGCACACCCTTCTCTTACCGCACCAGCTACACCTATGCCGGCACCACACAGGCCCTGGCCAACCAAGGCAGCATCATCAGCAATTCCACCGTGATGAACATGGGTGTCCAAGGCAACTTCCAAACGCTCTACAACAAGCTGAAATGGGTCAAGAAGGCCTACGACCGCAAGCCCGCCAAGAAGAAAGACAACACGAAAAAAGGCAAAGACGCCGACAAGGACAAAAACGATGTCGACAAAAAGCGCGGCATCGAGCAACGCAAGACCGACACCGCCCTTGCCGATTCGCTGCGCCGCGAAGCACGCAAAGAGATGCTACGCAGCATTGGCAACTTCGGCATCCGACTGGCCACCAGCGTAAAAGACGTCAACATACAGTACAACAACACCTGGGGTGCCTCTATAGCAGGCTTTATGGGCGAAGCGAAGATCATTGGATTAGACCCGTCGAACTACTGGACCCCGGGCGTAGGCTTCGTCTTCGGATTGCCCACCGCATCGCCCAACGACGACAACAGCAACGGCGCCATCGAAACGCTACTCCGCAACGACCTCCTCTCGCACGACACCCTCATGAACACGCCGAGCCTCATCAGCGGCAACCGCATCCTCTCTTTCAGGGCTTCCGTGGAGCCGCTGCGCGATTTCAAGATTCAGCTCGAAGCCACCCAAAACTACTCGTCGCGCGAAGACTTCTACTTCAAATACCTCTCCCAGACCGACCGCGTAGAGGGTCCGCTGTCATACATCATGACAGGTTCCTACAGCTCCACCTTGTGGGCCTTCAACACCGCCTTCAAAAACAGCGACGACCTGTTCCGCCAGTTCACCGAAGCACGCAGCATCGTGGCGCAACGACTCGCCGACATGAACCCCGACCCCTACAACAGCAACATGGTGCTCGACACGATGAACCACCTCTACTACCCCGCCGGCTACAGCGCCAACCAGCAAACGGTGCTACTCACAGCATTCCTGTCCACCTATCTCGGCAACGACCCAGCCAAGACAAGCTTCTCGCCCTTCCTGAAGATGCCCCTGCCCAACTGGAATGTCAACTATACGGGCCTCAACAAAGTGGAGTTCCTCAAGAAATGGTTCACCAACATCACCATCTCACACAAATACAACGCCGTATACACCATCGGCAATTTCTACACCGACGCCGCCATCTCGGGTGTCGACAACAGCTACGACTACGGCAACGAGAGCATCATCAACAACAATGGCGACTATATTGCCCCCGTAAGCATGGAAGGCGTGTTGATCAGCGAACAGTTCAACCCGCTCATCAAGTTGTCGGTCAACATGGTCAACAGCTTCCTGCTGAACCTCTCCATACAGAAAAACCGGAGCTTGGCGCTCAGCTTCTCCAACAACCAACTTACCGAAAACACACGCGACGGACTGACCATGGGTACGGGCTACCGCTTCAAAGACCTGGAGTTCCACATCAAAGCCGGCGACAAGGTACACGACCTGAAGAGCGACCTCGTGCTGCAGTTCAACCTGACCTACAACAGCAACAAAACCGTCATCCGTAAAATCAACCAGAACACCAGCCAGATATCGTCAGGCTCCAGGATCTGGGTTGCCGAGGTGTGGGCCGAATATGCACTCTCGTCGACGCTGACGCTGCGTGCCTTCTTCCAGACCAACATCAACCGACCCTACATCTCCAACGCCTATCCCAACTCCACAACAAAAGGGGGTATCACGGTACGCTTCTCCTTCTAAGCCATGTGCTGCCAGAAATCGGCATGCTTGATTTTCAAGGCTTCAGGATCAAAGACAGGTTCTTTCCCCGCTTTGCGCTGCTGCTCGTATTCGCGCAACGACCGCAACGCTTTGGGCGAGAGGATCAGAATGGTCACGATATTGATCCACGCCATCGCGCCGACACCGATATCACCCAGCGTCCACACGATGCCCGAGCCCGCCAGCGAACCGCAAAACACAGCGCCGATGGTTCCTATACGCAACAGCCACACCACCGTCTTCTCTGAGCGATCATCGCCGAAATGAAGGTCGGCTTCCTCATAACGCTGTTCTGCATCCTGCAGCATAGTTTCCTCTTCTTTAAGCCACCGCGCACCCTCAGCGCTGGGTTTGGGACCCGTAGCAACGCGCTCGGCCTGCACCATCTTTGACAATCTGCGCAGCCGGCGGCGACGCACGCGGCTGAAGATATAGATCAGGTTGGTTTCGGCATAATAATAGTACGCCATAATGGTGGTGAACGCAAAGAAAAACAGTGCCACAGATATCACCATGTCGCCCAAGCGGTTGCCGATGACCGTGCCAAGAGCATTGGAAGTGTAGAACACCCCCGGCTCGCCCTCTGGCGCTCCGGGATTCTGCAACAAGTAACTCACCTCGGCAACGCCACCCACATGCTGCACACTGTCGATGATATTGTAGGTTTTGCACGCCAAAATCATCAGCGCCGTAGCCGTACAAACCAGTAACGTGTCGATATAGACCGAGAAAGCCTGCACCAAACCCTGCTTCACGGGGTGACTCACCTTGGCGGCAGCAGCAACGATAGGGCCGGTACCCTGACCCGCCTCATTGGAATAGATGCCACGCTTCACGCCCCATGCTATGGTACTGCCTATCAAGGCACCGCCCACAGGATTGATACCCACAGCACCACGCAGCATATCCATAAAGACACCCGGAACCACACGGTAGTGGACCACCAGGACCACGAGCGACAGCACGATGTAGAGCATCGCCATAAAGGGAGCCACAATCTGAGCCACGTTGGCTATGCGCTTGACGCCTCCGATGATGACAAGGCCTATCAGTAAGGCCACAGCCAGACCCACTATCCACGCATCGACATGGAAGGTGCGCTCGAACGACAGCGCGATACCATTGCATTGCACCGGAGGCAGAAGAACACCACAAGCCACAGCGGCAAGGGTGGCAAAAACCATTGCCAACAAAGGACTGCGCAAGCCCTTTTCTATATAGTAAGCCGGACCGCCGCGGAACTCGCCATGGTGGTTCTCCTTGAAAATCTGCGCCAAGGTGGCTTCCACGAATGCACTTCCGGCACCGAAGAAGGCTATGACCCACATCCACACTATGGCACCCGGGCCTCCGAATCCGATGGCGGTGGCGACGCCCACGATGTTGCCCGTTCCCACACGGCCCGACAGCGCCATAGCAAAAGCCTGAAAAGAGGTGATACCCGTCTTCTGGCTGCTGTCGTTGCTGAACAGCAGCCGCACCATTTCGCCCAAACGGCGCACCTGGACAAAGCGCGTGCGCAGCGAGAAATACAGTCCCGACAACAGACACAAACCCACAAGCAGAGGGCTCCACACCCAACCGTTGACAGCCTTGATGGCCTCGACCATCCAACCTCCGATGTTTTGCATGAATGATTCCATAATGATGATTGCTAAAAGAGGTGCAAAAGTACATAAATTATTCATACTGTACAAATTTTTCTTTTCCTTAGCGTTGCTGCGCCAAGCACTGCAGACCTTAAAAAATCCAAAAAAACACGACAGACACAATAAAGAAACACTTTTTCTGTTAAAGAAAAACTTATATCATATGAGCCAGTGTAGCACCACTCTGTGACACTCTTTCTTCTTTCCCGCTACAGGGCTGTCATCATTAATTCACACATTCTCCTAATGAAAAAAATAACATATAGCTGCCTTCTTATTCTTTTCTCGGCACTGCCCCTGCTGACCACGGCGCAGAACAACAAAGAGACTAAAAAAGTGGTCAATGTCAACAAGCTGGATGTCATCTACCAAGACGAAGACGACGAATACCAAAACGCCGTGATAGACCAGAAAGACAACGCCACCACCCCAACTGCCACAAATCCTCTGGCCCTTCCTGAGGACGATGACGACGAAGAGCTGATACAAGCCAACCAGATGTATCGCCCCGAGCAAATGGGCGAAGGCGTGGAAAGCGAATTCGACATCCTCTACGCCACCATGGACTTCGAAGTCATCCACTATGCCAGCAAAGAGGAGCTCCCCGATGCCGTAAACATCCACCTCACCGACCCTTCCAAGAACCGCAAGTTCTGTTTCCCCACCCGCGACATCTCACGCCTCTCGTCGCACTTCGGAGCCCGCAAACGCCGCTGGCACTACGGCGTGGACCTCGCCATGCCCACCGGCGAACCCGTCTATGCCTGCTTCGACGGCATCGTCCGCATCTCCAAATGGAACAACTCATACGGCAACCTCGTCGTCGTGCGCCATTTCAATGGTCTTGAAACCTACTACGCCCACCTCTCACAACGCGACGTCACACCTGGCGACACCGTGCGTGCCGGCACCGTCATAGGCCTCTGCGGCAACACGGGACGCTCCTTCGGAAGCCACCTCCACCTCGAAATACGCTACATGGGCAAGGCCATGAACCCCGAATACCTCCTCGACTGCGTCAACCACAAACTGCTCAGCGACGAAATCGTCCTCACCCCCTCCTACTTCGTAAAGACGGGCAGCTCGCACAGCTCGCCGGACCTCTCCAGACTGAAAAGCGTCAACCACAAAGCCGGCACTGCCGCCAACAACAGCACCACATTGGCGCAGAACCAGCCTCGCGACCCCAACGCCAAACCCACACCGCCACCTCCGCAAGCCAAGAAGAAAGCCACTACCGCCGCCAAATACTATAAAGTGCGCAGTGGCGACACCCTGAGCAAGATTGCCGCCCGCAACGGCACCACCATCAAAAAGCTCTGCAAACTCAACGGCATCAAAGAAACCAAAGTCCTTCAGATAGGTCAGAAAATACGCGTCCGCTAATGCGCCTCGACATCCTCACCCTCTTCCCGAACATGATGAACATGTTCTTCGATGAGTCCATCATCTCACGCGCCCGCAAAAAAGGGCTCGTGGAAGTCCATTTCCATAACCTCCACGACTACTCCCTCTCGCGCTATGGCAGCGTCGACGACTACCCCTATGGCGGCAATGCCGGCATGGTGATGGCCATAGAACCTCTGGCCAACTGCATCGAAAAGCTGCAGTCCCAGCGCCATTACGACGACGTCATCTATACCGCCCCCGACGGCGAACAGTTCTCCCAGCCCATGGCCAACGCCCTCTCGCTCAAAGAGAACCTCATCATTCTCTGCGGGCACTACAAAGGCGTCGACGAACGTCTGCGCGAGCACTTCATCACACGTGAAATATCCATCGGCGACTACGTCCTCACTGGTGGCGAACTGGCAGCAGCCGTCATCTGCGACGCCGTCGTCAGACTCCTGCCTGGCGTCATCGGCGACGAACAGTCGGCGCTCGAAGACTCCTTCCAGGACGGTCTCCTTGCCCCGCCGGAATACACACGCCCTGCCGAATTCCGCGGCTGGCGGGTACCTGACATACTGCTCAGCGGCAACCACGCCAAGATAGAACAGTGGCGCTACGAGCAAGCCCTGCAACGCACACGCCAACGACGTCCCGACCTGCTGGGAAAAAACGGGGAAAACCATTAACCGGGGAAAAACAATAACCGGGGAAAACCATTAACCGGAAAAAGCAACAAACACACATCAATCCGAAAAACAAATAAAAACAATAATATGACCGAATTCGAAAAATTTGCCACACGCCACTGTGGCATCAGCAGCACCACCTACAGCAAATACACCTCAGCCATCAACCGCAGCGCCATGGCTTCCCCGCTCGTCACCGACTCACTGACACCCTACATCATCGAGGAACGCCAGCTCAACATGACGCAGATGGATGTCTTCAGCCGCCTGATGATGGACCGCATCATCTTCCTTGGCACCGCCATCGACGACTACACCGCCAACGTCATTCAGGCACAGCTCCTCTTCCTGGAGTCCGTCGACAGCCAGAAAGATATCTCCATCTACCTCAACTCGCCGGGAGGCTCCGTCTACGCCGGCCTCGGCATCTACGACACCATGCAGCTCATCAGCCCCAAAATTGCCACCATCTGCACCGGCCTCGCCGCCTCGATGGCCAGCGTACTCCTCTGCGCCGGCGAGAAAGGCATGCGCTCCGCCCTGCCCCACGCCCGCGTCATGATACACCAGCCCATGGGTGGCGCCGAAGGTCAGGCTTCCGACATGGAAATCACCGTCCGCGAGATCCAGAAACTCAAGAAAGAGCTCTACGAGATCATCGCCGACCACAGCGGCCAGACCTTCGAACAAGTGGAGAAAGACAGCGACCGCGACCACTGGTTCACCGCCGAAGAAGCCAAAAACTACGGCATGATCGACGAGGTGCTCGTCAAAAAGTAAATTCCACCCAATACATATAGAAAGAATCAGAGGCCGCCAGCTGACGGCCTCTTTTGTTTTATAGCGTCACTCCCACACTTTGTAGCAGAAAAATCACAATAAAACAAGCGAATGTCCGTTGTTGTTATACACGCAAAAAACAAGACTATGCAAATAAAGATAATCAACCGCAGCCACCACGCACTGCCAAAATATGAAACAGCACAGTCGGCCGGCATGGACCTCAGAGCCTTCCTCCCCGAAGAGCCGATAACATTGAAACCGATGGAACGCACGCTTGTCAAGACAGGCCTCTTCATAGAGCTGCCGGCGGGCTACGAGGCGCAGGTGCGGCCCCGCAGCGGATTGGCGCTGAAGAAGGGCATCACCGTCCTCAACAGTCCCGGCACCATCGACGCCGACTATCGCGGCGAGATATGCGTCATCCTCATCAACCTCGGCAACGAAGACTTCGTCATCAACGACGGCGAACGCATAGCCCAAATGGTCATCGCACGTCACGAACAGGCCGAAATCATACAAGTCGAAGCGCTCACCGACACCGAACGTGGTGCCGGCGGATTCGGACACACGGGCAAACAGTAAAGCATCCAACGCCATGAAGCCTTTCAAAACCATACTGATATGCTGTATTGCAACATTGTTGCAAATACCCGTGGCATGTCAGGCACAACCGTCGGAAGAAAACACCCAGTCGGTATCGGTGGTCGCCTCCGAAAACCAAAGGTTATACACCGGGGCCGACAATCTGGTGCGCATGCTCACCCGTCCAACGGCCGAAGAAGCCGACCACATCAAGCGACTTCGCAACCCTAACACCAACATCGCCGTTGTAGGCAACCAGTCGTCGCTGACAGGCACAACCCATCTGGTCGACACCCTGAGAGCCTGCGGACTGCATATCGTCAAAATCTTTTGTCCCGAACACGGTTTCCGTGGCAACGCCGAAGCCGGCGCCACCATCGCCAACGGCAAGGATCCCCGCACGGGCCTGCCCATTATCTCGCTCTACGGCAAGAACAAGAAGCCCACTGCCGAGCAGATGAAAGGCGTAGGTTGCGTCATTTTCGACCTGCAGGATGTGGGATGCCGTTTCTACACCTACATCTCCACGCTCCACTACGTCATGGAGGCCTGCGCCGAAAACGGCGTGCCGTGCGTCGTCCTCGACCGGCCCAACCCCAACTGCCACTACGTCGACGGCCCCGTGCTCGACCCCAAATACAAGTCCTTCATCGGCATGCACCCCGTGCCTATCGTCTACGGGTTGACCATTGGCGAATACGCCACCATGATCAACGGAGAACGATGGCTCAAGGAAGGCCGGCAGTGCAACCTCACGGTTGTCCCGATGCTCAACTATCGCCGCGACAGCAGCTACGTGCTGCCTGTACCGCCATCGCCCAACCTGCAGACGCCGCAGTCCATTGCCCTCTACCCCTCGCTGTGCCTCTTCGAGGGCACCAACATCAGCGTGGGACGCGGCACCGACACACCCTTCGAAATCATCGGCAGCCCCCAATTCACAATCGAATGCCACACCTCCACCTTCACCAACGGCGACAACAAGGTGCCTCCTATCCGCTTCACCCCCCACCCCATCAAAGGCGTCAGCGAGAACCCTCCCTTCAACGGGCAACGCTGCAGTGGTTTCGACCTCCGAAACGCCAAAGCTCCGGCACGTCTCGACCTGGGATGGCTGATATGGGCCTACACCCTCACCCCGTACGACACCTTCTTCAAAAACACCAACTCTTTTGAACTGCTCGCCGGCACCGACCAGCTACGCAAACAGCTGAAGCAAGGATTCACCGAAGAGCAGATCCGCGCCAGCTGGGAACCCGCCCTGTCGCAATACAAGGAAACCAGAAAGAAATACCTGCTATATCCCGATGTAAGATGAAAACCGCGCGACTCATAGTCTGCTTACTATTATGGCCCCTGACGATGTGGTACGCCATCATTGTGGCCATACGCAACAGGATGTATGACTGCGGACTGAAGCGTTCGGCTCGAACAGCGATACCCACCATAGGCATCGGCAACCTGCGCATGGGCGGCACCGGCAAGACGCCCCACACCGAATACCTCATCCGTCGCTTTGCCGACCGCCATGTGGCACTGCTCAGCCGCGGCTATGGACGCACGACGCAAGGCTTCCTTCTCGCCAACGGCGAAAGCACGGCAGCCCAGATTGGCGACGAGCCATCCATGATGGCACGCAAATTCCCCACCCTCACCGTGGCGGTGTGCGAAGACCGCAACGAGGGCGTACGACGCTTGTCGCAGATGCCGCTGCCGCCAAGTCTCGTGCTGCTCGACGACGTCTACCAACACCGCAGCACCCACCCCGACGTGCAGATACTCCTCACCGAATATGGCGACCCCTATTTCAACGACCGTATTCTCCCCTTCGGCAACCTGCGCGAGCTTCGCAGCGGCAGCCGTCGTGCCGACATCATAGTAGTCACCAAATGCCCCCCGATGCTCAGCCTCGTCAAACGCACCCAATACCAGCGCCGGCTGAAGTTGCACGACAACCAGCAACTCTTCTTCTCACAAATCGACTATCAGCCTCCCGTCCCGCTCTACGACGGCAGCCCCTGGCAGCCCGTCAAAGAGGTGCTCCTCGTCACCGGCATTGCGCATCCCGCACCCCTCAAGCATCACCTTGAGAAACAATGCACCGTCGTCGCCATGCCCTTCCCCGACCACCACACCTTCACCCAGAGCGACTGCCAGCATATACGCAAGGCTTTCAGCTCCATGGAAGAAAAATCCAAAGTCATTGTGACCACCGAAAAAGACGCCATGCGACTACTCAACCCCGACTGCCGGTCAGCCTTGCAGGACCTCCCCATCTTCTTCATACCCATCGCCGTCTCCATAATCGATAGCGACCGCTTCGACGAAACACTCCGCAGCCTCATCAACGGTTCAGCCGCCTCCCGACAAGCAAGTTACTAACAATCACCTGCGGATTTCTTTTTCCCCACAACGTCTGCTGTTAAAAATATTTAAACTACTTTTGTAGCCTGAAAAAAGTGCCTCAGCGCCGTCAGCCAAGCAGCCCTGACGGCAGTTTTCCCCTCATGCAACGCCAAGAAAGGAAAAGCACTTATCACATTATGTCACAAACAATTGCAGGCAATGGAAAAACACAAGACAATACTCTTCGAAGGCAAAGAAATCCACTATCGCGATGACGGCAGAGAGAATGAACAGACTGTCGTTTTGCTTCATGGTTTTCTTCAAAATCTGAATGTTTGGTGTTCGTTCACACTCACCTATATGCGCTCATTGCGCGTCATCACCATCGACCTTCCCGGCCACGGCTACAGCGCCACCTATTCCGACGTCCACACCATGGACTTTATGGCCAACGCCGTCAAAGCCGTTCTCGATGCCTGCGGCGTGGAACGCTGCGTGATGGCCGGCCATTCGCTGGGCGGCTATGTCGCCCTTGCCTTCGCCGACCGCTACGGCTACATGCTCAAAGGCCTCGCCCTGCTCCATTCCCATGCCATGGCCGACAGTGGCGAAACACGGGCGCGCCGCGACGAAGTGTGCCGACAGGTGCACCTCAACCGCGCCGGTTTCATTGTGGACTTCATCACCAACCTTTTCGACGACACCAAACGCACCACCATGATGCAAGACATCAAAGAGCTTCGCGACCAATGCCTTGAAACTCGCGAGGAAGGCATCATCGCCGCCCAGCGGGGCATGAAGGTGCGCAACTCGCGCGTCCACGTGCTCGCCGCCATCGAGCGTCCCGTGCTTTTCGTCTATGGTAAAAACGACCCCCGCATTCCTGTCGAAGTAGGCCTGTCGCAAGCCCTGCTCCCCAAACGCGCCGAAGTGCTCATCCTCGACCACGTGGCACACATGTCTTTCATCGAAGACCGCGACTACGTAAAACAACGCCTCTCCGACTTTGTGCATCAATGTTATACATTCTAAATCGCAAAAAATATCAAAAAAACTTTTTGCGATTAAAGAAAATGTAGTACATTTGTTTTCTCAATTCAAAATCAAATTTTAATACAAATCATTAAATATCATGGAAGTAAACAAAATTATGGCAAACCTGGAAGCCAAACATCCGGGTGAAAACGAGTACTTGCAGGCTGTCCGCGAGGTTCTTGAATCTATCGAAGAAGTCTACAACCAGCATCCTGAATTCGAAAAGGCAAAGATCGTCGAGCGTCTTGTTGAACCCGACCGTATCTTCACCTTCCGCGTGACTTGGGTTGACCGCAACGGCGAAGTCCAGACCAACCTCGGCTACCGCGTGCAGTACAATGCCGCCCTCGGTGCATACAAAGGCGGTCTCCGCTTCCACCCCAAGGTGAACGTTTCCATGCTGAAATTCTTAGGTTTCGAGCAGATCTTCAAGAACAGCCTCACCAACCTGCCTCTCGGCGGTGGTAAGG
>CAMNKG010000012.1 GCA_946542135.1 uncultured Bacteroidales bacterium | reverse complement strand
TTCTGTGAAAGGCCTATCTCGACCATGAAGCGCCAGCGCATGTCGTCGCTCAGCGGGAAAGTGGTGTTCACGCTGCCGTGGAAACCGAATTTGTCGTAATTGCCCGAACCGTCGCCGTCAATCTGACTGAGATTGATGCCGCCACGCAGCTCGAGATCAAACTGACGATGCGAGGAGCGCCTGTGTGACTGCGACTGGACGGCGCCATGCAGCACCACCATAAGCATCAGGAATATAAAGATTTTATTTCTCAATTTTCGATATGTTTTTTATTGGGTTTTAAACTTTTTGATTCTGTCAAAGAAAATGGCCGCGGCAACCGTCGCAATGCCCTTGGACTTCACTGCCTCATGCGTTCCACCATTCGCGTAGTCGACTCGCCCGGCACGAGGGGTATCAGTTCCAACCTGCCACCATGCTGCTCCACAAAGTCGGCGCCCACCACGGTGGCGCGGTCATAGTCACCACCCTTCACCAGCACATCGGGAACCACCGACTCAATAAGTCGCAACGGGGTGTCGTCGTCGAAAAGCACCACGAAATCCACACACTCAAAAGCCGCCAGCACATGGGCTCGGCTGTTTTGATGGGAGATCGGTCGTTCTTCGCCCTTCAGCCGTCGCACAGAAGCATCGCTGTTGAGGCCCACCACAAGGAGGTCGCCCAAGTCGCGGGCGCGCGACAGGTAGTCGACATGTCCCTGATGCACCAGGTCGAAGCAACCGTTGGTGAACACCACCACCGGAGCACCCTGGCTACGGAGTTGCTGCAACCGGTCGAGGAGTTCCGGAAGCGTCACTATCTTGGATTGTATATGTTGGAAAAAATTCATCTGTTCGATTACTTGACAGTTACGACTTTTTTCTTTTTCAGCAGCGAGAAATAGACCAGATAGATCAGGCCCATGACGAGCACCACCACCTGCTGTGCGCCCCACAGCAGCCAGCCGCAAGCCAGCCCGGTGGCTTCGGAGATGCCGTAGAGTGCCAGCGCCTGCCACACCAATACGGGGTAGGCGCCCAGACCGCCTTGCGAGATCATCATCCCTATCGACCCGAAAAGATAGATGACAAAAGCCGTCTGGAAACCCAGCATATCGGTCTCGGCAAAAGCTTGCAGGATAATCCATCCCCCCGCAATATAGAGGAAATAGATGCAGACGCTGTAAAACAAAAACAGCGAAAAAGCCTTGGGTCCCAGATGCAGAATGCTTTTCACACCATCCACGGTGCCCTGCAGCAGCTGATGCATCTTGCGGTAGAAGGCATAACGCATCAGTTTTTCATGAAACAGGCGGTAAGCCACAAAGAGAAGCACAAGCAGCACGACGCCACCGACGGCCAGACCGGCCAGAGTGGGCAGCGAACTGAATTTCTGCGACAGCGCATCGTAGAGAAAATCTTTCACGCTCTTGAACATCAGCAGAAAACCCAGCAGCACGACCACGACAAACATGAGGGTGTCGAAGAGGCGCTCCGTCACCACCGTACCTATAGATTTCTCCATGGGGATGTTGTCGCTGGTGCGTAACATGGCGCAACGCATCACCTCGCCCAAGCGAGGAAAAGCTAGGTTGGCAAGATAAGTGACCATCACCGCCCCGAAGGTGTTGTTGACCGTCGGATTGAGGCCCATGGGTTTGAACAGCAGCCGCCATCGCAAGGCTCGGAGCATGTGTGCCACCACGACGCTTGCCATCACCACTACCACCCATGCCCAGCGTGCCGACAAGAAGGACTGCCAGATGGCAGATTTCTCTTCGGGACTCAGTTTGAGCAAAAACCAATAGATAAAAAATATCCCTATGCCGAGAAAAACTACAAACTTCAGTATGTTTCCCAGCTTTTTCTTCATTGTATATGGTTGTTTTGCGGAAAGATGACCGTAGGATGCCACTTTTTGGCCTCCTCAAAGTCCATCGAGGCATAGGAGGCAATGATCAGGAGGTCACCGACATGGGCTTTGTGCGCTGCCGCACCGTTGATGCCGATAACACCACTACCAGCCTCGCCAGCAATGATATAAGTCGAAAAACGTTCACCATTGGTAATGTTGTATATGTCCACACGTTCATTCTCTATCATGCCTGCGGCATCAAGCAGTTGTGAGTCAATGGTGATGCTACCGATGTAGTCCAGATTGGCTTCGGTAACAGTAACTCTATGTATTTTAGATTTTAAGACTTCTATTAACATGAAAAAAAATTTTTGCAAATGTACAAAAAAAAATCCATTTCTACCGTGCACGCTCAGTTTTTTGCACCTTAGCGCCAATAAAGCCATCTCTGATAGCCTAAGCAATAGGCATCAGTTCGGGGAAACAAAAATCAGAAAAATATGAATATCAACAGCATGAAAGCCGCGAGGGTATAGATGATGATTTTGCCGGCAGGAACAGGCTTGAGGCGGTCCATCTCGTCGGTGTCGAAGCGGTGCTTGATGCGGCGTTGCGTGACGGGTTCGCTGTGCGACGGGGTGTCGACATCCTTCAGCTGTCCGTTTTCATCGAAGCGCGACACGTAATGGAACTGTGGTGTCTCACGTTTGCGAAACAAGTCATTTATCGTGAGTTTCTGTTTCTCATTACGTTCTTGACGGTCCAATTGTTCGACTTTACGTTTGAAGTAGTCAAGGTAGCTATCCGTAACCTCCTGAGTTTGCGAAGCTTGGACATCGATGTCCGTTGGGGTGTCGTCCGATAATGGAAGTCCCTTTTCCAAGCGATATTTGGTCTTCAAAGCCTCCCATTCTTCCTTCTCCGGATCGTAGAGCCGTGGCGCATAGTGGAATTGGCGAGGCTTAGGTGTATAGAACATTGGCATGGCAATCAGTCTTTTAAAATATATATTTTTTTCTATGATGTATTATAGTATTTGTATAACGCAAAATAATGGATCATATTGCCCGCTGCAGCAATTCCATTTTTCACTAATTTCCAGTTAGAAGTGCAACACTGAGCATATATTCAAGTTACAGGTGCAGCGCTGAGCAGAAAAAATGAGGAGGGACACACAATAAAAGTGAAGAGGTGGCGTAATGTGAATCGAAAATAAACCATGTTATGAGAAAAATCAAAAACCTGCTGCTGTTTTTCATAGCACTCTCAGCAGCCACCACACTCCATGCCCAACAAGCCGATGCCATCGTCGGAACCTATAGCGTCACGTCACCCAACAGCGACAACAAAGCCAAAATACAAGTCTTCCGTGCCAAAAACGGCACCTATTTCGGCAAATACACCTGGACCAGCGCCAAGAACGCCGACGGCTCACCTGTGCTGGACCTCAACAACCAGGACAAATCCAAACGCAACCGCCCCATCATAGGGTTGGTGACCTTCTGGAACCTCACCTTCAAGGACGGGGAATATATTGGCGGCAGCATCTACGATCCTGTGAGCGGCAAAACGTACAGCATCAAAGGCAAGATGGCCAGCAACGGCCGCGACGTTGAGGTTCGCTATTATTGGAAACGACCAGCCCTCGGCAAAGACGCCATCTGGAAACGCATAGACCACTAAAACACTTCCATAGAACCACTTGACTCTCGCTCCCGTTGCAAACTGATGGGGCTATCTCTTCTTGTGATGCGGGGCTTCGGGGCGCAGGAGGTCTCTGAACCATTTGCGCACCGGCATGTCCAAGCCTAATCCATTCATATAATTATAGGTAGCCACACGCAACGCATCGCCCACGGCGTCGAGGTCGTAGTTGAACGGTGCCTCGAAGGGGATTTCGTTGTTGCAGAAAGGATGAGGGGTCTCCCCTGCCCTACGCCGTGCGCCATATTTCTCGGGATGCTGGCCGGAGTCGCTATGCACCGTCATGGCATAGCGATGCCAGAAGGCCGACTGCAGAGAGCCCTCGGCAAACATGCGACGTACATTGTCGAGCGCTTCGATGGTCTCCTCCAGCGTCTCGGTAGGAAAGCCATACATCAGATAGGTATGCACCATGATGCCAGCATCGCGGAAATGGCGGGCGGCCTGCATGGTCTGCTGCACCGTGACGCCCTTGCCTATCCATTGCAGCAGCCTGTCGGACGCCACCTCCAAGCCTCCGCTGACAGCGATGCAGCCGGCATCGGCCATCAGACGGCATAACGCGGCGTCGTAACGCTTCTCGAAACGGATATTGCCCCAAAAAGAGACCGTCAGCCGGCGGTGGAGTATCTCTTGGCACACCTCGCCCAACAGCCGTGGCGGAATGGCTTCGTCGACAAAATGGAATCCGCTGCAGCCCGTCTGCTGCATGATACGCTCCATGCGATCTACCACGGTCGCTGCTCGTGGCGCATCGTAGCGTTGGATGTAGTCGAGCGTGGTGTCGCAAAAGGCACACTTGGCCCAGTAGCATCCGTGGGCCATCATCAGCTTGTTCCAACGTCCGCAACTCCATAGGCGCTGCATAGGATTGGCCATGTCGGCCAACGAGAGATAGCTATGCAGAGGAAGTCCGCCGAAATCAGGAACGGGGAGCGCGTCGTTACGAACCTGAACAGGCATGTCTGACTGCCGGTCGTCGATGTAGCGCACGCGGCCGTTCTCGCGGCAATAGGTGCGTAGCAACTGCTGCTTGTCCAAAAGGCCTTCCTTGTAGCGCAACAATCGCAACAGCGGCAGTTCACCATCATCAAGGGTTACGTAGTCGGCATAGTCGAACAAGGCGGGCGTGTCGAGCTGCCGCCATTCGGTATTGGGAAATCCGCCCCCGAAAACGACCACAATATCAGCATATTCCATTTTCAGGAATTGCGCACACCGCAAAGCCGACAGCAGGCATCCCGGAAAGGGGATGGTAAATCCAACAACGGTGGGCCGCACCTGTGCAATGTACACTTCAAGCTTGCGCAGCATGACGTCTTCGATGCGCGTGAGGGGCTTCGCAAGGGCTGCCGACAGCTCGTCGAAGCGTTCGGCATAGGTGCTGATACGCTCACCGTAGCGTACCATCTCGAAATGGGGGTCGACATAGGTGCGCAGCGCCTCGGCCACGGCTTCCAGGAAACGTGTAGCCATATAGCGCGCCTTGTCGTGCGTGCCTGCCACGCCGAAGGACCACTCCATATCTTCGTCGCTGCCGCCCCAATCGCCATCGGGCAACAAACTGCCGTTGACAATACGCATAGTCAGTGTGTCGTCGTCGCCACGCAGGAAACGCATTACACTGTCGATGACAGCACTATAGTCCCGTCCTGCAGGGTGTCCCGGCGGGAAGGCGGCAGACAGAAACTCAGCGCTAAAAACCTCTGCAGCCACCTCGATGCCCAAGTCACGCTGCTCACAGGCATATCCCTCGCTTTCAAGAAAAGCCTTCAGCTGCGTCGTTGCCGGATAGGGAGTATTGAACTGTGTGAACGGCGGTGTGACAAGGAGGACTTTCTGCATGATATACGAGGTTGCGGTTTTCAGGAAAAAGAATATAGACGGCTATTTTTCAAACAGAAAAGATTAGCGAAAACTTTGGTGTCCCATCTTGTAACCATAGCCCACCATCAGCGTCGCCATGCCTACCGACAGGGTGCTTTGCGCCGTCTCGACATGGGCAAAACGCGGCGGTGTGACAAGGTAGCGTCCGTCGATAAAGATTTCGTTGCGTTGGTCCGGCTGCACCATCAGGCGTATGCCGCCAGCCGGAGAGAAAAGGAAATGCGACTGGTCGTCAAGACGGGTGACGATGCCGGCACTGACATAAGGCTGCACATCGAACAGAGGATTAACATTTTCGGGGTTGATAAGGCCCATCAAGTCCAAAATCAAGTCGCCACGAATGTTATAGAACGAGAAAATCTCCTCGCTGCTCTTGGTATAGAGTCCCGACAAGCCAAAGCGTATCAACCAACGCGATGTCAGGCGTTTGCCCACGTCGAAAGCAAAGGTGGGCGTCAGCAGGTCCAAACGTTCTTCAAAGTCTTGTATTCCTTTATAATTAAACGAGTTGACACCGACAGAGAGTTGAAAGAACCAGTCGCTGTTGAAACCCTGGGTTTCGAAGCGAGAACGGCTACGTGTTGGGTTGAAAGCGATGTCGCGAATCACACCCAGTTGCAGCGTCCCTATCACCGACGAACGGAGATTGTTGTCGAAGTCGGAAGGGTGTATCAAGGCGTCCAGTTCGGCGAAAATACGCCAATTGTCGCCGATGCGCATATCGCCGCCGATGCCGGCCACGCCACAGAAATCATTGTCGCCTTCGGCATTGTGGACCATACCCACACCCAACGCCAGGTAGCTGCGGTAGCGGTCGCTGGGATTGCGTCCTTTGATGGCGGTAAAAAGGTCGAAAAAGACATCAAAATGACCATAGTAATACATCTGCTGCGACTCCTTGGTAGCAGCGAGATGGGCTGAGAGCTGGGCACGCATACCCGTGGTGGTCAGAAGCCACTTGCCCCAAGTGAGAGCGCCACCGCCGCCGAAGGCAGTGCCTGAAGTGCTGAAATAAAGGTTGGGGCCCGCCCCAAAAGAAAGATAGGAATTGCTGAAGACATCATGGGTCTGTGTCTTTGCTGTCGCAGCAAGAGACAAAAGAGACAATAATAGAAGTCGATGAATCAGTTTCATGGTCGGATGATGCAAAATAAAACGGTAGCGAGTTGCGATGAAGTCTTTTTAAGCTTATAGAAACAAATGGCGGAGCCTTGAGCAGCTCCGCCATTAAAGTGATTCAAAACAAGAAGATTATTTCACCTTCTCGGCAAAGTCCTTGATGGTGACCTTCTCGGCCTCAGGTTTCAGCTGTTCCTTGAAGAGTGCACAGCTGTTCTGGGCGTAGAGGCGGTCGACAATCTGCTGGACATTCTGGCGGTCTTTGGCGATGGTGCGTGCCGACTGTTCCAGGCGTTCTTCCTGAGCTTTGGCATCCTCGCCTTCCTGAGGAGTATCGTTCTTCTTGAGGATATCTTTGATGTAGTCAACGATTTCGTTCTGAGTAGGTTCGATAGCCTTGATTTTGTTCAGGGCGGCGTCTACCATCTCCCATTTCAGCGAGGGCAGATACTTGTCGTTCCATTCAGCCTCGACAGTTTCGGGGGTAACATCCTTGTCGCCACGGCCAGCAATCCAACGTTTCAGGAAAGCTTCGGGCATGGGGCTGTCGAAATTATCGATCAGCTGGCGACGCACCTCGTTGACATAGAAGATATCAGCTTGCTCGTTGTAGCTCTTCTCGAGTTCCTTGCCCAGCAGCTTGCGGAAAGCAGCGAGGTCTTTGACCTCTTGGTCGGGGAATACCTTGGCGAAGAGTTCGTCGTTGATTTCGTGGGGGGTGATGCGAGAGCAACCGCTGACGGTGATCTGCATATCAGATTTGAATTTCTTGGCAGCAGCGGCGTCGAGATGGAAGTTCTTCTCAACATCAGCGGCCGAGAAGGCCTTGCCGGCATTGAAGACGATCTTGTCCTCGGCTTTCTTGCCGACGAAGAGAGGAAGCATCTCCTCTTGATTCTTGAGCGAGGAAAGGTCGAACGAGGTGAAGGTGCTGACGCCACCTTCTTTCACGTTGCCATCCTTGTCCAGTTCCTCGGCCTTGCCGTAGACATAGTCTTTCTCGCCGATGGTTTCGGGAGTCTCGAACTTGCCATAGCGCTGTGCGATTTCCTCGACCTGCTTGTCAATATCCTTGGGGTTCACCTTGATCTGATAGAGTTTGGCATCGACTTTGTCCCACTGCAGCGACACCTGAGGCATCAGGGCAGCGTCGAAACAGAAGATGAAGTCCTTGGCTTTCTCAAAGTCTACCTTGCCTGTTTTCTCATCGTTGGACAGAGGGCTGCCGATGATATCCAGTTTCTCATCGTCAAGATATTTGTAGAGCGACTCGCCCAGGAGTTCCTGCACCTGGTCGGCAACAATGGCCGACTTGTACATGCGCTGTATCAAGCCCATCGGGGCCATACCTTTGCGGAATCCCGGCACGGTGGCTTTCTTCTGATACTCTTTCAACTGCTTGCTAACTTTCTCTGCATAGTCGTTTTCACCGATCTCTACCTTGATCAAAAGGTTCAAATCGTCCAAATTTTCTCTGGTGATATTCATCTTTAATTATTTAATTTATTGATTTTTAATATTATATTATTCAAAATACAAAATGCAAAGATACGTACTTTTTGACAATTGACCAAATGCTTTTCGTCATGGAATCAAAAAAATAACGATCTGTGTTGCGGATTGTCATAGAGGCAGCAGTGTCAGAAGCCCACACCCAATTCTTTCAGGGCGCGGATATAGTCGGACTGAGAGTTGAGTGGCGTCTTGATGGGAAAGTAGATGTGGGTGCGGCGCGCAGCGAAGATGCCCAATCCGCCTTCCATGTTGGTATAGGTGAAGGGCTCCTGGTTCAGCGATCCGCCAGGATGGGAGGAGTAGATGTAGGCTGCCAAGTCTTCCGTGCAGCAATGGATATAGACATGTACCGTGTCGATGACATTCTTGTTGCAAGTGTCGCCTTCGAGCTGTTTCTTTATCTCGCCCAAGAAGGTGTTCTGCTCCAATATGGTTGAGCAATAGGGGTCGCGCATGTTGCTTTTCACCCTGTTGCAAGGGATGTCGATGTAATGGTTGGTGATGGTGGTATCGTAAGGGATGGAGCTCCGGTCAACGATAAAGTCACGATAGAAGAAGCGCACCATAGGCTGATACTGGCGGGCGTTGGTGATGGTGGACCAGCGTATGTCGCAGGTCTTGCTGCCAGCCGTTCCTGTAAACTGGAAATGAGTGACATTGTTAGGGCTGCTGAGTCTGAGATTGCCATAGATGAGGCGCGTCTCGCCCTTGGCAATGGTATCGCCCGTGGCATTGTCGACGATTTTGAGGCGGAAAATGCTGTTGGTGTCGAACTGGCCGCCTGTCTGGCACCAATAGACGGGATGACGCGAGGTGGCGAAAAAGCCAGTGTCTTTGCCGTCGATTTCGGCATATTGGAAGTTGTAGGTCTTGCGCGGCGTTTCACCATAGGGATGGAAGTTGCCGCTATTGTCGACCCAGGTGTTCCACTCCTCTATCAGCACGGTCAGGGCACCTTCAGGATAGTTGATGGAATCGGGATTGGCGGCGTAATGGTACTGGTTGCCTTCTCCCATAAAGCAGCGCTGCACACGCACATAGGTGGTATCAGCGTCCTGGTCCAGCAGGCAGTAGACCACGGGGATATTAGACCAACGGTCGTTGGGCGAGAACTCCACCTCGCACGAGGCAAGAGTCAGCACCGTTACCAATAGGGCTATGATTCTTTTACTTTTTTTCACTGTGTTGTCTATAACTGTATTGTCTATAATGGAATCTTATTACTAATAAGTTGTTCTTATCAATGGATGACTTCGTTGAGCTGCACCTCGTCGACCATGATCCAGGGACGCAGCCCGCGAGCCTTGTGCCAGGCGGGTATGCGCGCCATATTGCGTGCCACCAAGCGCACAAACTTCACGTCGGCCTTGTTGACGTCGACAACCACCTTGACCAGCTGTGCCTTGTTCATGGATTCTTCTTCAGGCGCATATTTGAGTTTGGCATCGATGGCAGGCGAATAGTTTTCTCCGTCGGAGGAGACGAACACCTGGACGGCGATAGGCGCAAAAGCCCACGCGTCAGGCACATGGGCAAAACGCACTTCGACCTGCTGCAGCTCAATGGCTTTGCTCAATTCAAACACCACGTTGAGGTCGCTGCCTGAGAAGCCTAACCATCCGCGCGACAACTCGCTGATGTCGCCCCTTTCGCCGTCGAAGAGGATTGTTTCCATCTCGTAGTTGTAAGGCGTATTGGGTTTGTTGACAAAGGAGGCGTTGACGATATAGTCGAAATTGAACCGTTTGATAGCTGTAAACGACGGTGTTGACCCTGACTTGAAGGCCTTGGCTTTCACATAAGAGGAACTCTGGATGACGAAAGGTTTCTTGTAGAGCAGCGAATGTTCGTCGGGCGTGGTGCCGTCGAGTGTGTAACGGATGTCCGCCTTGGGTGTGGGCGAAGTCAGGGTGATGGTCATCGGCTGGTCGAAACGCTCGCGGTTGGTGGCGATAGTCGGCATCGGCAGCACCGACGAAGCGATGACAGGATACTCCACACGACAGAAGTCGTAGGGGTTGTATTCGTCGAGGTCGTAGGCGCGCATGTGGATGCGGAAGTGGTAGTTGCGGGCATCGACCAGATCTTTGTCGGCGACCTCAGTGCCTGCCAAAGCAGAACCCACGGCAGCCTGACGGTAGTCTATATTGAAGGTCCAATAGTCCTGTTCGCGCAACGCTCCAGCGTTGGACGCATCCGTAAGTTGCTGGTCGCTGTAAGGATAGATGCTGAAATTGAAGTTGGTGTCGAGCATGTCAAAATAGAAACCCGTCTGGCCGTTCTCGACCGACACCCAACGCACTCCGGCACGGTTGCCACTTTCTTGGGGCTTGTCATAGAGGAAGAACATGTCTTTGGCCATGCGCTTGTAGGTGCCGGCCACACCAGAGGAGCGACGGTCGGCATAGGTCTCCTTGTCCAAGCCGAACCAACGCACCGTGTCGAGGGTTCGCGGCAGGCACATCTGCAGACCCACTTTGGGTAATGTCTTCACCTGCTCTGACGCCACCAGCTCATTGTCAATCAGCACATCACCCGTATAGAGTACTGCGATGGACTGCTTGACATCGAAAAAGACGACACCGTTGGGGTCGGTGAAGCGCAGCATGGCATCAATAGCCACGGTATAGGCATCAATCTTGCGGTAGTGGGTAGCCACGACGTTGCGCATCATATGGTCTGGACCGATGGACTGCCACAACCGCAAGGCGTTTTTGTCCACTTTGTCGTTGTCGGTGAGGGCTCGCCAGAAATTGATCTGCGGTGCCGAGAGAAGGTAATCCTTGTCGTGGAACTTATAGGCCACAATTTCAGCCTTATCCAGATCATACCAAAGTTCGATGTTGTCGTTGAAGACCTGTATCACACCGCCCTCGGTGTTGGCGTCGGCCTTGGTGAGGAAAAGCTCTTCGCGGTCGAAATCAGGAAGTTTCTCCTTCTTGACCTCCTTCATAGGAAGTGGGAACTCTACAACGCCCAACTCGCTTCCTTTCTGGATGGCTTCCGTTTCGGTACGCTGCTTCACAGTGAAACGGATGAAGAGCTCTTCGCCGGCATAAAGCGTCAGGGCTGGAATCTTAAGTTTGAAATTCTTCGACTCGCCGGGTTTCAGCGAGACGGAGACTTCGCCTTCGATGATGCGGCTTTTGAGGTTAGAAAATATATTGTATTCCAATATATAGTCGTTGAGCGTCAGAAACGAGAGCAGGTTGGTCACGTTGAACTCGGCGGCATCGGGGCTGATAGCCACGAACTGCACCGAGAAAGGACGGTAAATGTTGCGCAACTCGCTAAGATAGGGCACCGGCTTACGGTCGGCGGTGACAAGACCCGTCATCGAAACATCTTTCTGGGTTGCAGCGTCGTAGTAGTCGACAGGATTCCAGAACGATGCAAAGCCGCCCTGCAGGGCACCGTGGCGCCGCACCAGTTCCCACAGGGGCTCCATGCTGCCATAGGAGTTGCCTTTAGGCGAACCAAATGAGGACATGACGAGCGCTTTAGGCTGCTGCTTTGCAGCAAAGAGTTTCAAGTCGTCGTAGTCCATATTGCTGGCCGACACAAGGTCGGAATTTTCAGAATAGCCAGCGCCAGGGAAGAGCACCGGACGCGTCTTGTCCTTCTGTTTCAGCGTGCGATAGGCATGTTCCATGCACACCCCATTGTCAGGGCTGTCGCCCAGCGACCAGGCTATCACCGAAGGATGGTTCTTGAGACGTTCGTACATATTCTGAGCACGCGAGATGAAGAGATTCATATAGGCACGGTCGGTGGCGACAGCCTTCGACGTGGTGGAGAACGGCTGCAGGTTGGCGTCGCAGACCACATAGATTCCGTATTCGTCGCACATCTCATAGAACCACGGCGCCGCCGGCGAATAGAACACCGTGCGCACCGCGTTGATATTGTGCTGCTTCATAAGTTTCAGATCCTGACGCACCTGGTCACGCGAGGGTATGCCGTTGCCCTTGGTGTCGTAGAAAGCGTAGAGCGTGCCGCGTAACGTCACGGGTGCACCATTGACCGTAAGAGTACCATTCTTGACCTCCACGGTGCGGAAGCCGAAACGGCATCCCACCGTCTCGACGAGGTTCATTTTCTGGTCTCTCAGACGGATGACCAGGGTATACATATTGGGGGTCTCGTCGCTCCATGGGGCCACGCCCGCCACAGAGCGTTCGAGGTTGAGTTCCACTTCGTTTTTCTTGTCAAAAACCGTCCAGCGCCCCATCTTGTCCACCTGATGGCCTTTGGGGTCCCAAACCTCCACCTCGACATAGTACTGGCCTTTCTTGGCCGCGTTGAAGATATTCAGCTTGGTAGAGAGCGTTCCCATGCCGTTTTGCGGCTCGTAGGTCGCTGTCAACCTATAGTCCATCACATTGGCACTGGGTTTCAGCACGATGAAGACATCGGAGGTGATGCCGTTGAAGGAGCGTGCATACTGCGATTCCAGCAGTGAGCCGTCGGAGGTTCCCACCACCTGTATGACCAAGGTGTTGTTTTTGCCATAACGCAGATGCGGCGTCAGGTCGAACTCACTGATGTCGCGAGAATCCTCGCTGTAGCCTACATATTCCTGATTCAGCCAGATATAATAGGCCGACTTGGCCTGAAGGTTGAGGTAAGCGTTGTAGCCTTTCCACGTCTTGGGGACTTCGAATTCGCGGCTGTAAGTAGTGACATAATTGCCCGACTGGGGGATTTCCGCGTTGTTTTTGGGCCGCGGACTTTGTACGGTTTTCTTACCCGAAAGCCAATGTGCCGAAGGCACCTGCTCGACGGACCATGTCTGCGTGGAGAAATCCTTTTTCTCCATCTGCTGTGGCCGTCCGCTATAGTCTGTTGTCACCGCACGCCATGAGCCGTTGAGGTCTACATAATAGGGCGAGCTGGTGTATTTGTTTTTCTCTATGTCATTCTCGTTGGAGTAAGGGATGACATTGGCGCGAGGATAGAGTTTATGTTGTTCGAAGACATCCACATCGCGCCATTCGTCCTGTACAAATTCGTCGGCGGCAGAATTGCCTTTCTTGAACTGGGCATTGACAGCGCCACACACCGCAAGGGCGAGGACGAAGGTGAGAAGGTTCTTGTTCATGATGTTCAATGATAATGGTTGTTGGTTTGGTGCCGGTTAGGCGTTCTCGGGTTTTGTAGTCTGCTTCGGGTGAGAGGGTCTGACTGACGTGGCGATGGCAGGGGTCAGAAATTCACGCCAATGCCGAAGCGGAGGTTATCATACAGCTCCGACATCTTGGTGGAAGCCACCATGTTGAATCCACGTTCCACGCTATTGAGGTGTATCATCTGATAGCCGGCGTAGAGGTTGATGCCCAGCTTGGGCGTGATGGCGAAACGGGCGCCGGCCGTGATGCCAAAGGTGATGCCACCCTCGTCGATGCGGGTATACTCTTCGATGCTGTTCTTGGATCCGAAAGGGATGCTGTAGCCCACCTGTACCGACGTGAACGGCGTGATACGGCTGCGCAGGAAATGGCTGCGAAATTCAATAAACACAGGGATCTGCGAGAACGAGCTTTGCGGGTCGCTGAAGTAGGAAAAGCCCAAACCGATAGCCGATTCTTTACGCCATTGCCAACCGGCGATAGCCGTGATGCCGTTAAGGTGGTACTTGTCGACAAAGGTCACAACGGTGCCCGTTGACGGGTTGAGATACTGCGGCGACTCGTTGGCGAAGTTGAACATATGGGTGTATTCCACGATGCCATAGAAACCGTAATATTTGAATTCCACATGGCTATTGTCGAAAAGCGATGTCGGTGTCGGCAGCTGGCGAGCCTGGGCGGCCACTACGCCAAAGATCATGGCGAGGATAAGAAAAGTCTTCTTCACGTGAGATTGTTTTTGGTTGTTGTTCACTTCATGAAAAGACAAAAGGGATGTGGACGTGAAGTCCACATCCCATTGTGTGTGGTTTTTATTTGATTTCCTTGAGATTGGGGGAGACAATCAGCGTTGCCTCTGTAGCGGCCTGTACGTCGGCGACGGTGAATTCGGGGTTGATTTCGGTGAGGACGATACCCTTGGGGGTGATTTCCATCACGCCCATCTCGGTGATGATCATGTTCACCTGACCCTTAGCGGTGAGAGGCAGCGTGCATTTCTTGAGGATTTTGGGGTTGCCCTTGGCGGTGTGCTCCATGGCGAGGATCACCTTCTTGGCGCCCACCAGAAGGTCCATGGCGCCACCCATACCGGGGGTCTTCTTGCCGGGGATCATCCAGTTGGCCAAGTCGCCCTGCTCGTCGACCTGCATGGCACCCAGGACGGAAACGTCGACGTGACCGCCGCGGATGATGCCGAACGAAGTAGCGCTATCGAAAGTCGATGCTCCCGGAACGGCGGTGATGAAACCGCCACCAGCGTTGATCATCCACGGATCCTCCTTGCCCTCTTCAGGCGTAGGACCCATACCAATCATACCATTCTCAGACTGAAGAATGACATGCACTCCTTCAGGAAGAAAATTGGGAATCAAGGTCGGCAGACCGATGCCGAGATTGACCACATCGCCATCATGCAACTCTTGAGCGGCACGACGGGCAATAAAAGTTCTGATTTCGTTTTTATCCATTATGTTAGGGTTTAAAAGTTATTATTCCACTGTTATCTTCTATGATGTCGCGGCAATTTATTTCATTCCGCGTTTCACCATCTCCTGGGCAATGAAGGAGGCCTCGTCGTCAGCATAGGTGTTGGGGCCGAAGCCGGCATCGTAGCCCAGCTCCTTGGCCAGCTCATGGCTGATTCGGGGACCGCCGCAGATGAGTATCACCTTGTCGCGCAGACCTTCAGCCTCAAGCATTTCGACCAGCTCCGTAAGGTTCTTGATGTGGACATCCTTCTGGGTGACCGTCTGCGACACGATCAGGGCGTCGGCATGGAGTTCCACACCTTTGGCGATGAATTCCTCGTTAGGCACCTGGCTGCCAAGGTTGTAGGCATCGATCATGTCATAGCGTTCCAGACCGTAGTGGCCGGCATAGCCTTTCATGTTCATGATGGCATCGATACCCACGGTGTGGGCGTCGGTACCCGTCGATGCGCCAACGATAACAATCTTGCGGCCAATATGTTCGCGGATATACTCATCGCATTCTTTCATCTCCATGGTGGTAGATTCCACCTTGGGGACATGGATGGTGGTGTAGTCGACGGTGTGGGTGCAGCTGCCGTAGCAGTTGAAGAAGGTGAAGCCTTCGGTGAGCTCCTTGCTGTAGACCACCAGGGGGTTCTCGAAGCCCATCTTCTTCAGCAGTTGTTTAGCAGCCTCTTCGGCTTCGGCGCCAGCCGGGACGGGAAGGGTGAAACTCAGCTGCGTCTTGCCGTCGTTCATTGTATCGCCGTATGGTTTTATCTTGGTCAAGTCTAAGGTTTTGTCGTAATCCTTAGCCTCCATTGAATAAAGTCCTTCACTCATTGTTGTAGGGTTTAAGGGTTTAAAAGTATAATGGTTTGAAAGGTCCTGTGCTATTATTTCTTGCCTTTCATAATCTCCACGAAGGGGTTGAAGTAGTTGTCCGCTTTCAGCGTGACGCCGTCAAGGCCTTTGCCGCCGTTCTTGGGACGTTTGACATTGGCGAAGATGCCTTTTTCGAGGGCGGTGAAGAGACCTTCACGCTCCATGTTCTCCAACAGCGTGGTGGCATTTTCGAGCACCTCTTTGGCACGGTTGCGGATGATACCGTTTTCCTTGAATTCCACCTCTTCGCCAATATCCTTCATGTTGTTGAAGATATATTTGGCATTCTCGATAGAGAGGTAACGGTCGCTCATGAAGGGCGTGTGGATAGCCTCGGTGGGCATGCCCAGCAGCTGGAGGCCCTGATGGGTCCACTGACCGATAACGTTGAAGAGGGCATCCTGGATATGGCCACGGAAGATGTTGCCGGTCATGAACTTGGTTGGCGGCATGTATTTCAGCGGCGCGTTGGGGAATATCTCGCGAAGCATCTGAGCCTGAGCCAATTCGTAGAGGAACCCATTCTCGAGCATAGGATCCATTTCGAAAGCGTGACCGAGACCCATCTGTTCTTCCGGCAGACCGGCCAGAAGGGCCAGCTGCTCGTTGATGAAGTCGGAAGCCAGCACGGTGTGGGCTTCCTCGTAGGCATCGGCGGTGGTGAGGTAGTTGTCCTCACCGGTATTGATGATAACGCCGGCGAAGCCGTTGATGATGCGCGAAAAATACTGGTCAATCAGGGTGCGCTGCATGTTGATGTCGCGGAAAAGGATGCCATAGAGCGCATCGTTGAGCATCACATCGAGACCTTCGAGGGCTCCCATGGCAGCGATTTCGGGCATGCAAAGACCGGAGCAGTAGTTGCACAGACGGATGTAGCGACCCACCTCCTCGCCTACCTCGTCGAGGGCTTTACGCATGATACGGAAATTCTCTTGGGTGGCGAAGGTACCGCCGAAGCCTTCGGTGGTGGCGCCATAAGGCACATAGTCGAGAAGGCTCTGACCGGTGGTACGGATTACGGCGATGATGTCAGCACCCTGACGGGCACCGGCTTGTGCCTGAACGACGTCCTCGTAGATGTTACCCGTTGCCACGATGATATAGAGGTAAGGTTTGCTGCCTTCGCCAATGGTCTTGATGTAGTTCTCGCGACGCAGACGATTGTTGCGGATGCGTGTGACGTTCTCGTCGACATAGGGCTGGATGGCTTTGGCGGTCTCAGCCACCGAGTGCATCGGCAACTGCGTGATATCCAGCTTGCCGGCAACAATCATTTCGGCAATCTGCTGAGGCGTTTTACCCGTCTCAATCACAGCGTTACCGATAAAAAAAGCCACACCTTGCGAGAGCAATCCTTTGGATTTCAATTCGTCGACAACAACATTAGGGAGTGGAACCTCATTCTCATCAATGCCGTCGATACCCAAAAGACGGCAGATTGTACGTTCAACAGCGACCGTAGTGTAGTTGCCCACGAAGTCCTGAACTTGGTCAGCAATCTTACGGGCCACACTTCTGGCATGCGCTACTTTTTCAAAATCGAGTCCAATTTTACTTTTTTGCATAGATTAATAATATAAATATATTTTATTCATTATCAATAATAAAATATCACAAAACCGTCACTTTTCCAACGAATAATGACTGGTAAAATGACGTGCAAAGTTAATGATTTTTTGGAAAATACAAGACTTTTCGCACGATAAAAAATCATGCCCGACAGGAAAATCTTCCCTGAAAAGAACGAAAAACAAACCATCGAACTGAAAATCAATACCCCACACATATTGTATGGGGTCTTGTCAGTTTTTGTGGCAGAGAAGGATGTCAGACTCCCCTTATATCGGAATCAGACAAAATGACTTTACATCTGCACTTCTTCGCCTTTACCGTCGAAGAATTTATATTCCAAGAGGTTATAGCTCTCTGAAGGTTTGATGGTGATGCGCATTTTGTATTTGTGCTGCCACTGACGGCGCAGCGAGCGGAAACCCTTGGTGAGATAGGCCTGGATGTAGGGATGGGTGATTATCTCTATCTTACGCTCGTTCTGCGACATCTCCAGGTAGCGGAGGTTTGACTCTATCTCATCAACGACAACGAGGCTGGACTTGATGGTACCCGTACCGTCGCAGAAAGGACATTTCTCCTGGACATCGACCTCGATGGCAGGACGGACACGTTGACGGGTGATTTGCATCAGGCCAAACTTGCTCAGCGGCAATATGGTATGGCGTGCCTTGTCTTTTTTCATCTCGGCAGTCATCACCTCGAAAAGTTCTCTTCGGTGTTCAGCCTTTGCCATGTCGACAAAATCGACGATGACGATGCCACCCATATCGCGCAGGCGCAGCTGGCGAGCTATCTCTTTGGCCGACTCAATGTTTACCTGTAGGGCTGTGTCTTCCTGACCGGTACCGGCCTTGATGTGGTTGCCGCTATTGACGTCGATGACGTGCATGGCCTCGGTATGCTCGATATAGAGGTATACCCCCGACCGGATGGTGACGATACGGCCGAAAGCGCGTCGGATATCGCGTTGCACTCCAAACTGTTCGAAGATAGGCGTTTCAAGTTTGTAAAGCTTGACGATATCCACTTTCTCAGGGGCGATGGTCTTGATGTATTCCTTCACCTCGTTATAGACCTCCTCGGTGTCACAATAGACCATGTTGAAATCGTCGGTGAGCACATCGCGGAGCAAAGCCGAGGTGGCATTAAGTTCAGACTCAATCATCTGAGGAGCGGCCACAGTCTTCAGCTTCGTAGTCATCCGAGCCCACTTGTCCATCAGCATACGCAGGTCAGAATCTATTTCCGCCACCGACTTGCCTTCTGCCACCGTCCTTACAATCAGGCCGAAGTTATTAGGCCGGATACTCTGT
Organism: uncultured Bacteroidales bacterium; assembly: GCA_946542135.1. GTDB lineage: Bacteria > Bacteroidota > Bacteroidia > Bacteroidales > P3 > Colimorpha. The sequence goes on along the minus strand of CAMNKG010000012.1, from coordinate 8,150 downwards.
ATCAGTCGACGCAGACGACTCCGTTCTTCGGAGCCCTTGATTTTCTGCGAGATGGAAATCTTGTTGGAGAATGGCACCAAGACAAGGTAACGTCCCGCAAAGGAGATGTCGCCCGAAATCTTGGGACCTTTTGTAGAGATAGGTTCTTTGGCAATCTGACCGAGCAGGAACTGACCGACTTTCAATGTATTGGAGAGGTTACCGGTCTTTTCGAACACCGGCTCAATCTTAAAGTTTTCGAGAGTACGCACCGAAGCGTCGCCGTTCATAGCCAGACGCAGGTATTTGGCCACCGAATTGTATTGTGGTCCCAGGTCGAGATAGTGTAGGAAGCCATCCTTTTCGTCGCCGAGGTCAACGAAAGCAGCATTGAGGCCCGGCATGATTTTGCGAACCTTGCCGATGACGACGTCGCCGACGGTGAAATGGTTGCTTTTCTTCTCTTTATGCAGTTCGACAAGTTGCTTGTCCTCAAGCAAAGCAATCTGCACGTCGGAATCGGAGGATGATATAATCAGTTCTTTATCCATTTTATACGTAATGTTAGCGCCACAATGGATGAGGTAAAAAACAAAACAAATTACACAAACTGCCCAAAAGGCGTTGTGTAATTTGTTTTAGTTTCTGTTAGATGTCGAATGAAGAATAAGTCAGGGGCTTATTTCTTCTTGTGTCTGTTCTTGCGCAAACGTTTTTTACGTTTGTGAGTAGACATCTTATGTCTTTTGTGTTTCTTACCGTTGGGCATAATATAAAATTTTTAAAAGTTATTTCGTATTGTTTTTAACATCAGCCATGAAAGCCTTGGCGGGTTTGAAAGCGGGGATATTGTGAGCGGGGATGATCACCGTGGTGTTCTTGGAGATGTTACGACCCGTTTTCTCAGCTCTTTTTCTGACGATAAAGCTTCCGAAACCGCGGAGATAAACATTCTCACCTTCCGTCAGCGAATCCTTAATGACCGTCATCAGTTCTTCAACGACCGTCATGATGGCTATTTTCTCAATACCCGTCTTCTGGGCTATTTCATTCACAACTTCTGCCTTAGTCATATCAATAATTTTTAATATGTTATTTTCAAAAATTCGGAGTGCAAAAATACTAATATTTTTTCAAACACAACGACTTTTTTTTCATTTTCCCTGCAAAATACTTTCTTCACATGCAATAACAACATAAAACACAGTAAAATAAAACCGTTCCGCACATCTAAAAAAAATCAGTCATGAACAGCCGAAACTTCTTCGCCGTCACATGATACGGCACTTATATTTTTCATTTTTGGGCGAACAAAAAAAGCATAAAAAACGGCGACAGCGAGCACCATTCCTGCCGCCACCGCATACCATGGCGCGTTGATGTTTTCCACCACATTTCCGCTGATGGCGCCTTCGGCGTACAGGTAGTAGACGATGACGACGACAGCATTGTTGAAGAAATGGGCGCACATATTCACGAGCATGGAACCAGAATAATAGAACAGGTAGCCCAGCAGAACACCCAAAAAGAAACGCGGCAAAAAGGCGAAAAACTCACCGTGCATGAGCGAAAAAAGTGCGGCGGTGACCCCTATGGCGACATGGGGGTTGCGCAGCCAGCGCATCATGACGGTCTGCAAGGCGCCTCGGAAAAAAAACTCCTCGCAGACGGCAGGGACAACCGCCATAACAAAAAGATTAAGCAGCAGCGTGGCGACCCCTTTCTGAGACAGCACCCTGTCGACGAAGTCCTGGCTGCTTGAGGACTGTTCGCGCAAAGACTCCTCGAGGGCAGCCCAACGCCCTGACCAATGCCAGGAGTCGTTGACTTGCGTAAGCCAGTCGGAGAAGGGCACCGACAACAGCAAAACCGCCACACCGGCCAGGGCGAGCCACCACATGCGACGCGAAAAACGCAGTTGCAGCGTTTGCCCGGGGCATGCGGAGAACAGCATGACGAAAACGACGGCAGGGAGCAAGAACACTGCCGCCTGCGTCAGCACCTGCAGCAGGAGCATGTGTGTCTTGTTGCCGACATCCATGCCGAAAAGGACGGCGCACGCCGTAATGCCCGATGCCACAACAAAAAAAAGGACAACGAGTACGCAGAGCGCTACCAGTTGTCCAAAAGGCTTGGTGTCTTTAAAGAATTCTTTAACCATTGTGACCCCGGCGGGATTCAAACCCACGACCTTCGGAACCGGAATCCGACGTTCTATTCAGCTGAACTACGGGGCCAAGCCATTAAAAACTTATACAAAACGACAGCTGTCTGTTTTTATTTTGCCGGAAGCAAAAAAAATTTCACTTCGGTGGCTTTTGACTTGTTTTGCCTTGCAAAGGATTGGTGACAGACAAGTCTATACCACTCTTGGTCAGATGCTTTCCGGAACAATTTTCAGCAATTCGTCGATGATGCGGAACGAGCGATGCGTCATGACCTTGAGCGACTGTTCCCACTGCAGGGCGTGCTCTTTGACCCGGTCGGGGGTGTCGCTGATGATGCGGATGCTGAGGAACGGCATCTTCATCAGGTGGCACACATGGGCGATGGCCGCCGACTCCATGTCGCAGGCCAGAGCATCGGGGAAGGACTTACGTATCGCCGCCACGGGTTCCGCACTGGTGATAAACTGGTCACCCGTGCAGATAAGTCCTTTATGGAAGGTCGTTTTGTCGTCGGAGTCGAGCTTGATGCTCATGGCAAGGTCAACAAGGGGCTTAGAGGAGTCGAACCTTGTAGGCAAACCTTGAACCTGCCCCTGCTCGCACCCCATGCCGCAGTATACGTCGTGATAGGCTGTTTGGGCAGCGACAACGGCATCCCACACCTCGACATCGGGACCTATGCCACCGGCAAGACCCGTGCTGATGATGCAGTCGGGCTTGTCGTTGTTGATGAGGTGCATGGTTCCAATAGCGGCATTCACTTTGCCTATTCCACAACGGCGCAGCGACACCTGGGTGCCGTTGCTGCCTATCGTGCCATCGGGTTTGCCACCCAGAAGGCGGAGCACCTGTTCGTACTCGCTATCCATAGCTACAATGAGACCTACTTTCATATGAATTTCTGTTTTTAAATATGATTATTATGTTACAACAATCGTGATTAACTGTTTTTCTTAGGTTGCGGGTCGGAGGTGACGTCGATGCCGAGTTTCTTGAATATTTTCTGGTCTACTTCACCCAGCATGGTGGTGGTGTGCACCTGGCATCCCTTGAGGAGAGGCAAGGTGTCCAAGGCCTTGCCGCAGTTGTCGTCGGTGAGGCTCAGCATAGACAGTGCGAGGAGTACCTCGTCGGTGTGCAGGCGCGGATTCTTGCCATGCAGCAGCTGGGTTTTGGTGTGCTGTATCGGCTCAATGTATTTCTGAGATATCAGTTTGATGTTGTGATCTATAGATGCCAGATGTTTGGCCGCATTGAGCAGCATGGCGGCACAGGCGCCCAACAGTGGGCTGGAGTGTCCGGTGATGATAGTGCCGTCCTCGAGTTCGATGGCTGCCGCCGGTGCATTTTCTTTCTCGGCGCGCTGGCGAGCGGCGACGGTGACACGGCGGAAGTCGGTAGTTATCTTCATCTGCTTCATCAGCAGCGCGTTCTTGTCCACCTCGCTTTCGGGGATGCGCCCTTGGGCAAACTTGCAGAGGGCCGCATAGTAGCGGCGGATAATCTCATCCTTGGAGGCCTGGCAACATACCTCGTCGTCGCAGATACAGAAACCAGCCATATTGACGCCCATATCGGTTGGCGACTTGTAGGGATTCTCACCGTAGATGCCCTCGAAAATAGCGTTGAGGACCGGGAAAATCTCGATGTCGCGGTTATAGTTCACCGCCGTCTTGCCGTAGGCCTCCAGATGGAAGGGGTCGATCATATTCACATCGTTGAGGTCGGCAGTAGCGGCCTCATAGGCCACATTGACAGGATGTTTCAGGGGTATACTCCAAATCGGGAAGGTCTCGAATTTGGCGTATCCCGCCTTGATGCCGCGACGGTTTTCCTGATAGAGCTGGCTCAAACACACGGCCATCTTGCCGCTTCCGGGGCCGGGGGCAGTCACCACCACAAGGGGACGCGTGGTTTGGATATACTCGTTGCGGCCAAAACCTTCGGGCGAGCAGATAAGATCGACGTTGGTGGGATAACCCTCAATAAGATAATGGTAATAGACCTTGATACCCAGGCGTTCCAGGCGTTCACGGAAAGCTTGAGCGCTGGGTTGGCCGTGGTATTGGGTGATGCATACTGCACTGACAAGCAGCCCGCGGTTCTGAAATTCGTCGCGCAGCCGCAGCACGTCGTCGTCGTAGGTGATGCCCAAGTCGGCACGCACCTTGTTCTTTTCGATGTCGCGAGCGCTGATGGCGAAAACAATCTCTGCGTCGTCACGCAACTGCATGAGCATCTTGAGTTTGCTGTCAGGTTCAAAACCCGGAAGCACCCTGCTGGCGTGGAAGTCGTCGAACAGTTTGCCACCGAATTCAAGATAAAGTTTGTTGCCGAACTTGGAGATACGCTCCTTAATGTGTTCTGATTGGATTTTGAGATACTTCTCGTTGTCGAAACCGTGTTTCATAAAAAAAAGATTAACCTCCAGCATAGCCGTGAAGCGATGCTGCAATGAGGAGATAATATAAATAATGAACTACGGGGTACAAAAGTACAAATATTTTCAAAAATACATGAAAAAGAGATGCCGTCATAATTTACCAGAAAGAGCGCATCAATATAAAATTCAATATTTTATCATGTTGAAAACTTTCTCATAAACAAGAAAAACCGAAAACAAGTGAAGCCATCTTCAACCATCAGTATGCCTCAAAAAACCATGACAAAAATCAAAAAAAAGAAAAATGATTTCTTACGAAACAAAAAAGAGAATGCGACGTTAAAAGAGAATACATCGTATAATTAAGTTAAACAATATATAATATAGAATCAACAGATAAAAGACGACATCGTATTGGTCTTTATACAATTATAAAGGCCCTGCAATATAAATCGCCTCAATATCACCACTGACGGGACATGAAAAAGACATTTCTCACATTACTGGTCACCCTATTCACACTTGCGGCAGCGAGCCTTATGGTGGTGCAATACGTGCAAATGAAACGCACCGTGACGGTGAGCGACAACCTATTCAATATCAGCGTGAACAACGCCATGGATGATGTGATAGACCAGCTCAACAGGCTCAAGGTGGAAGACTACATCGAGCAGAAGGACCGTTACAAACTACTGAAATACAAACGCGTAGAAGAGCTCAACGACCGAATGCGCCAGATTATCAAAGAGAACTACACCATCTTTTACGACACCACACTGGTTGAGGTCGGCGTGACGCTACAGGACAGCATCCGGCTGCTGCATGGCGCGTCGGTGTCGTCGAGCGACTCCAACGCCATTGCCCACTACAACTCCCTGCTGGCCACGCGCGACCGCTTGGTGAACAGCAACGAATTCTACAACCGCTTCGTTGACGACATCTCCGAGTATGTCGTCGACAACATCATGACATCCAGCACCTTCAACCACGAATTACTCGACTCGCTTATCACCAACAACCTGATGGTGAACGGCGTTGACATCAAGCCCTACATTGGTCTCTACGACTACACCAGCGACAACTTCCTCTATTGCAACAGCCAAGGCCAAGAGCAGAAACTCAGGGAGTCACCTTTCAAATACCGCATTCATCCCAACGGAATGATGTCGCCCAACGAATACTTCATCGTGCTTAACTTCTCCCTGTCGTCGCTGCTGCTCAAAGAGAACTCCACCATTTATTTCGCCATCAGCTTCGTGCTCATCTTCCTCATCCTCTTGCTGTTCTTCCTCTCGATGCGCACCATCGTGAAGCAAGAGAAACTGGACGAGATGAAGACAGACTTCATCAGCAACATGACCCATGAAATCAAGACGCCGCTGTCCACCATCAGCCTGGCGTGCGAGATGCTGCAAGACCCCAACATCGGCTCTGACCCAGCCAGCAACAGCACCTATATCGGCATCATCAGCGACGAGAACCGCCGCATGAGGATGCTGGTGGAGACGATACTGCAGAGCTCGAAAATGTCGAGCAAGAATTTCCAGCTGAATCTGAAAGAGATCAACCTGAACGCGCTGACCGAAAGCGTGGCTGCCAACTTCCGGCCGCAGATAGCCAACCGCAACGGCAGCCTGAGGTGCCAGCTTGAGGCCCAGCCAGCACTCATTCTTGGCGACGAATTGCATATCACAAACATGATATACAATCTGATAGACAATGCTATCAAATACTCGCCCACGCAAATCGAAATCGAGATCTCGACAGTGGTCAAGGACTCACAAATAGTCCTTTCCATTAAAGATCACGGCATAGGAATCAGCAAGGAAGACCAGAAGCACATCTTCGAACGCTTCTATCGCGTCTCGACCGGCAACGTGCACGATGTGAAAGGATTCGGCATCGGGTTAAGCTACGTGCAGCAGGTGGTGGCCTTACACAAGGGCAGCATCGACGTCGACAGCACCCCCGGAGAAGGCACAACATTCAGAATCACTCTGCCCAAAGAATAGTTCCTCCACTAACGCTTGCCTGCCAGCATGATAAACGGCTCGTAGCAGTGGGCACCGCAGAAATAGGAAGCGCTGTCGCGACCGATTATGTCAATCCACTGCTTGCGTGTGGCAGTGGCCATGGTGGGGTCGTTGTCGTAGCGGGCGCAGAAGTCGGGATAGTTGAGTTGGAGATCCTGAGCATGGACAAGGTCGCCAACAAAAAAGCATAAACCCGATTCGTAGATCGTATGACCCGGCGTGTGACCCGGTGCCAGATGGGCCGTAATCGCCCCGTCGACTATCTTGTCGCCGTCCTTGAAAAGTCGTATCTGGTTGGCATAGCAGGCCAGCACCTGTTTCCATAGGTCGTTTTGCTGCGCCATAGGACCATCGTCGCTCCAAGCGTTGAATTCGTCGACAGAAAGGTAGATCTCTGCTTTGGGGAACACCGGTTGTCCACCTTTCAGCAAGCCGCCGATATGGTCGCCATGAAGGTGCGTAAGGCATACGGCATCAATCTCTTCTGGTTTAACATCATTCTTTTTGAGTTGCGCCAACAGGGCACCGCCAGCCTCTTCGCCAAGACCGGCATCAATGAGGATGTTGCGGCGCGTGCCACCAAAATCATCAGACATCCGGATCAGGAACGCATTGATTGCCGACGGACTTGAGCCGCCATGCAGCAGTGCATCGAGCAGACTGTCGTTGTAGGAGCCTCGAAACAGGTCAGCAGACATCTCATTGACACAGTCGGGGATGGCTATGACCTCCATATCATCCATTTCACTTAGAACATGACACGCTGGCAGCGCCGTAGTGTCGACAGCTGTTTCCGTTTTTTCCGTTTTGTTTTTGCAACCGGCAAAAAGCAAGGCGGCAGCAAGGATTACAAAAAATATATTCTTCATATTCATAAATTTACTTCAAAAAACAAATTCTATTCGTCACACGATGCAGAGCAACGCCCGCAACATTACAACCCATTGTCATACAGCCCATAGCAACAAACCGCCGGCAATAATGACACCACTGACAAAAAGGTCGATGAGGCAGAAGCCCATTATATCCTTGGCGCTCAGCTTGGCAATGGCCAATGCCGGAAGGGCCCAGAAAGGCTGAATCATATTGGTCCAGGCGTCGCCCCAGGCAATGGCCATTCCCGTCAGACCCGGATCCACGCCCAGTTCGGCGCCGGCAGTGAACATAATCGGGGCCTGTATGGCCCAATGGCCGCCACCCGAAGGGACAAACATGTTGAGCAAAGCAGCACACAGAAAAGTCAGAAGCGGATAAGTAACAGGAGACGAAATGTTTATGCAAGCATTACTGATAACCGTACCGAAGCAGATGCCGCTCTCCCCCACCCCAGTGATAATACCCATGATGCCCGCATAGAAGGGGAACTGAAGGATGATGCCAGCCGCTCCGGAGGCCGCCTTGCCGAAGGCGCGCACATAGGCGACCGGAGTACCGTGGAACAAGATGCCAAGGAAAAGGAATATCATGATGACCGTTCCCAGGTCGAACGACGCGCCGCGAAAACCGAGACTGATGACGAGATAGGCGACACCCAGCAGCGACACCAAGATGGTCAACAGACGGCTGTGTTCCAGTCTCTCAGCAGGG
>CAMNKG010000011.1 GCA_946542135.1 uncultured Bacteroidales bacterium | reverse complement strand
CGGTGGCGCAGGCGGGAGCCAGGTTGCGGCGGCCTTTCACTTCGACCACGCAGACGCGGCATCCGCCGGGTTTGTTTTCAAAATTCATCCCGTCGAGCTCGAAATGGCAGAGCGTGGGGATATCGATACCGTTCATGCGGGCAGCCTTGAGGATAGTGGTGCCTTCGGGAACTTGAATCGCTTTGTTATCTATTGTGAGATTAATCATTGTTTCTTCTTTATTTGTGATTAGTGATTGGTGATTAGTGAATTGTGATTAAGATGGCGTTCTTGTCACTATTCATTGTTCACTGTTCACTCTATATATTAATGAATAGAGATGGCACCAAATTTACAGTTGTTGATACATGCACCGCATTTGATGCACTTGGTGCTGTCGATAACCATCGAAGCCAGTTTGTGTCCGGGAGCGGTGTAGTCGGTACGGCTGATAGCCTCGACGGGGCATCCCTTGGCGCACTTGCCACAACCGATGCACTTCTCGCGGTCGATGACGTAGCTCATGAGTTTCTTGCAGACACCGGCACGGCACTTCTTGTCGACGACGTGCTCGACGTACTCGTCCCAGAAGTTGTCGAGGGTCGAAAGTACGGGGTTCGGTGAGGTCTGACCAAGACCGCAGAGGGCGGTATCCTTGATGACGGCTGCCAGGTTGCGAAGCTCGGTGAGGTCTTCCATGGTACCGCGACCATCGGTGATCTTCTCGAGGATTTCGCAGAGGCGTTTGTTACCGATACGGCAGGGCGAGCACTTGCCGCAGCTTTCCTCGCAGGTGAACTCAAGGTAGAATTTGGCGATAGCAGGCATGCAAGAGGTTTCGTCCATGACGACCATACCGCCAGAGCCCATCATCGAGCCGGCAGCGACGAGGCTGTCGTAGTCGATAGCGGTGTCGAGGTGCTTTGCTGTCAAGCAACCGCCGGAAGGACCACCGGTCTGGACGGCTTTGAACTGACGGCCGTTCTTGATACCACCGCCGATTTCGTAGATAATCTCACGCAGGGTGATGCCCATGGGGACTTCGATAAGACCCACGTTGTTGATCTGGCCTGCAAGGGCGAACACTTTGGTGCCCTTCGATTTCTCGGTTCCGATGCTGCTGAACCAAGCGGCACCCTTGGTGATGATGACGGGGACGTTGGCGAAGGTCTCAACGTTGTTGACGTTGGAGGGCTTGCCCATATAGCCGCTGACAGCGGGGAATGGAGGTTTCAGAGTGGGCTCGCCACGCTGGCCTTCCATGGAGTGGATAAGGGCGGTTTCCTCACCGCAGACGAATGCGCCGGCACCATAGCGGAGCTCGATGTCGAAATCGAAGCCGCTGCCCATGATGTCCTTACCGAGGAGGCCGTATTCGCGGGCCTGGCTGATGGCGATTTTCAGACGCTCGATGGCGAGGGGATATTCAGCACGGATGTAGACAAGACCCTTGGTGGCACCGATGGCGTAGCCGCAGATGGCCATAGCCTCGACGATGCTGTTGGGGTCGCCTTCGAGGATGGAACGGTCCATGAAAGCACCGGGGTCGCCTTCGTCAGCGTTGCAGATGACGTATTTCTGGTCGGCTTTGTTCTTTGCGCAGAGTTCCCACTTGAGACCTGTGGGGAAGCCAGCGCCGCCACGACCACGAAGACCGGAGGCTTTCATCTCGGCGATGACCTGCTCGGGGGTCATCTCGGTGAGGCACTTGCCAAGGGCTTCGTAACCGCCGCGAGAGATGCACTCTTCGATGTTTTCGGGATCAACAAAACCGCAGTTGCGCAGGGCGATACGGATCTGTTTCTTGTAGAAGTCCATGTGCTTGGAGTCGCTGACGTGCTCTTTGTTCTCGGGGTTGGTGTAGAGCAGATCGGGGACCTTACGACCTTTGATGATATGCTCGTTGACGATACGCTCTGCATCCTCGGGTTTCACCTGGGTGTAGAAGGTGTTGTCGGGCATGATCTTGACGATGGGGCCGCGCTCGCAGAAACCGAAGCAACCGGTCTTGATGACCTGTACGTCGTCGCTGAGGCCTTTTTCGGCAAGGATATTCTTGAAGTTTTCGATAATCTGGAGGCTGTTGGAGCTTTTGCATCCGGTACCGCCGCAGATTAGGATATGCATTTTGTATTTTGCCATGATTTTCTTTTTTTGTTGATATGTTGATAAGATTGATGTTGATATGATTAGTGGCTGATTGCTTCAGTATTCCATGTGTATATCAACAATCAACGTATCAACAATTTATTTATCGATTGTTTCGTAATTGACAGGGATGATGCCTTCAACGAGTTCGCCGTTTTGGACGTACTTGGTGAGGATCTCGTCGGCGCGGTTGTTGTCGACGTGGCCGAAGACGATGGGGTCTTTGCCGGGAACACGCACTTCGAGGGTGGGTTCTGCGTGGCAGTAGCCCATGCAGCCGGTCTGGGTGAAAACGGCTTGGATGCCTAATTCATCGGCTTTCTGCATCATGTGCTCCATCACTTTCTTGGCTCCTGCTGCAATACCACAGGTGGCCATGGCAACTTTGATCTGCACAAGCGATTCGGGATGCTCGGCTTTCTCGCGGACATCCAGATTCGACTGAAGCTTTTCTCTCATGGCCTTAAGGTCGGCCAGCGATTTAACTTTTGTCATTGTGTAAACTCCTTTTGGTTAATAAGTTTGTGGATTAATATTTATTTTATTATTATATAATGCGTTAGGGTGGAATGGGTAAATCATTTCATGTTGCAAAGATACGTTTTTTTTACATATGAACAAGTGATTTGCAAATAATTTTGTTTCAGTGCTGTTTTTTGCCGGAAAACAAAACTGATTTTTGCCGGAAAACAAAAAAAGGAAACGCCGTTACGACGTTCCCTTTTACGAGATCTTTGTATTTCTCAATTATTTGATATACAATTGTTTAGTGTGAGTGTTTCGGTTCGGCGGCTCTGGTAGTGGTGTCGGCTGGCCGTGGTGGGGCTATTCTACCCATTTGCATTTGTATCGGCGCTCGTATTCTTCTATCAGCATGGGCCGGAAGTCGGGATGGGCTATGCGGATAAGGTCCTCGGCACGGTGCTGGAGGGTGCGTCCCTTGAGTCGCGCCACGCCATATTCGGTCACGATGTAGTTGACATCGTTGCGGGTGGTGCTTACCGCCGCTCCGGGTGTAAGGAAGGGCTTGATGCGCGAAATGGTGCCGCCGGCTGCGGTGCTGGGCATGGCAATGATACTCTTGCCTTCACGTCCCATCGAGGCACCTCGCACAAAGTCTATCTGTCCCCCGATGCCGCTGTATTGGCGCATGCCGATGGTCTCGCTGGCCACTTGACCCATAAGGTCGACCTCAAGACAGGAATTGATGGAGACCATGCGGTAATTCTGTGCTATGACTACGGGGTTGTTGACATAGTCAACAGGGTAGAGCTCAATGTCTTCGTTGTTGTCGACGTAGTCGTAAAGCTCCCGGCTGCCCATGATGAAGGTGGCCACCACTTTGTCTTTATGGATGGTTTTCCGGCTGCCGTTGATGTTGCCGCTTTTCATAAGCTCCATCACGCCGTCGCTGAACATCTCGCTGTGGATGCCCAGGTCGTTTTTGTCGCCTAACGATTGCAACACGGCGTTGGGAATGGCTCCGATGCCGAGCTGCAAGGTGGAACCGTCGGTCACCAGTTTGGCACAGTTCTGCCCTATGGCCATCTCTACCTCCGAGGGCGTGTCGCTGTGGAGCTCGGGCAGGTGGTAGGCACAGGGTATGATATGGTCTATCTGCGACACGTGGATGATGGCGTCGCCATAGACGAAGGGCATGAATTCGTTGGTTTCGATGATAACACTTTTGGCTACACGGATGGCAGCCAGTGCGTAGTCGCACGATACGCCCAACGAACAGTAGCCGTCGTCGTTGGGCGGTGTGGCTTGGAACACGGCGACATCGCAGGGTATCTCATCGCCTATCATGTCGGGAACATCGTGGAAATATGCTGGGAAGAAATCACCCTCAAGGTGGTTGACGGCATCGCGACTGTTTCCGCTCAAGAAATTGCTGACATGGCGGAAATGTCCGAAGCATCGGGGATGCAGCAACTCGTTGTCTCCAAGGGTGGTCATGTGGAAAATGAGTACATCGTTATAGTCTTGGCAGTGTTCGGCCATGGCATGGGGTATGACCTTGGGAACGGCGGCAGCATGACCCATTACGACGCAGTCGCCGTCGTGGATGTCTTTGATGGCATCTTCGGGTTTTGAGAGTTTTCGTTTGTAATCGTCTTTCCAATTCATGGTTTCTGTTTTTGTATGTTGTTGTAGTTTATATTGTTATCTTCGGTTCGGCACAAGGGTTTTGTTGTCGTGCCGGGCTCGGTTCTTCCCGCTCGCGCTCAGTGAACAACGTCTTGGGCTGGCACCGTTATTGTCGGTTTTGGCTTTCCTTTTTGGGAAAAGCAAAATGAAATAACGTCGCAATTGGTTGATTGCGCGAATGATAGGATGATTCTGTGCCGAATTCTTGAAATTGCAAATATAACGTTTTTTTTCTGATTGCTCCGCCGTTTTCTGGAATACTTTAGCAAGACTTTTTTGCTTCCCAAATACGATAATTGCATTTGCTCCGTTTGATAGTTTGTTTATGAACGACAACTCAAGCATATCGCATCTCGCCTTGCTCGACGAACTACTCGACAAGGAGGCTGCCTTCGAGGCGGCGGCATACCGTCGTTCCCTTGCTGTCGACAATATCAGCGGCAGGGTCTGCGAGCCTGACTGCAAATACCCTGTTGCCATCAGCGGATGGGGCTACAATGCCTTGAACCAAATAATAATGACGGTGACGTATGGGTCTGATGGCGAGGAGCTCGAGAATGATTTCGAGCCGGGCAAGGCGGTGTCGCTGTTCCACCTGTCGCCGGATGGCTCTCAGGTGGTGGAAATGCCGTTTACATGCTTTGTCGACACATTCAAAGAGGGTGTGATACAAATCCAGCTGCCTGGAAGGCAGGCCTTGTCGGCGATATCCGACCGCGCGTCCAACGCGCTGCTGGGCGTCAGGCTGGCCATCGATGGTACTTCGTACCGCGTCATGCACGAGGCGCTGCAAAAGGTGATGCATACTGCCGATGAAAAACTGTCGCGTCTTCGCGAGACGCTTATCGGCCCTGCGCATCCTCGTTTCCGTCAGTTGCCGCCAGTGCAGTTCCCATGGCTTAATGAAACGCAGAACATGGCAGTGCGTAAGGTCGTGGCTGCCATGGATGTGGCCATAGTACATGGTCCTCCGGGTACGGGAAAAACGACTACGCTGGTCGAGGCTATCATCGAAACGCTGCAACGCGAGACGCAGGTTCTGGTGTGTGCTCCGAGCAATGCTGCCGTTGACTGGATCAGCGAACAGCTGTCGCGTCGTAGTGTCAATGTGTTGCGCATCGGCAATCCTTTGAAAATGACCGACGAGATGCTGGAATGCAGCTATGAACGTCGCTACGCTGCCCATCCTGACTACCCGGAGCTATGGAACATCAGACGCACGCTTCGTGAGGCTTCGGAAGGCAAAACGTCTCGTGCTCGTCAGGAGCAGCTGCGGCGCATGCGCAAACGTCAGATGGAGTTGGAGATCAAGATCAATGCCGACCTCTTCGAACAGGCCCGCGTGGTGAGCTGTACGCTGATAGGAAGTGCCTACCATATCCTTGAACATCACCATTTTGCCACCCTCTTTATCGACGAGGCTGCCCAAGCCCTCGAACCGGCATGCTGGGCTGCCATCGCCAAGGCCGACAGGGTGGTGCTCAGCGGCGACCATTGCCAGCTGCCTCCTACGGTCAAATGCTACGAGGCGGCGCGCGCCGGTCTCTCGCAAACCCTGATGCAGCGCGTGGTGAAGAGCAAACCGGAATGCGTGACGCTTCTGACGGTTCAATACCGCATGCATCGCGACATCATGGATTTCCCCTCCAAGTGGTTCTACCATGGCGCGCTGACGGCGGCTCCTGAGGTGGCCGACAGACTCGTCAGCTTGATGGATACGCCGCTGACGTGGATCGACACGGCGCACTGCGGCTTCGGCGAGAAACAGAACAAGTCGATGAGCCGGTTGAATGCCGATGAAGCGAAGCTGGTGGTCCATGCCGTACGCGACTATGTCGAATCGATGGGCCTGGAACGCCTCGTGGCCGACAGGGTGGATTTTGGCATCATCTCTCCCTATAGGGCTCAGGTACGCATGATGCGGCGCCTGCTTAAAATGCAGCGTTTCTACCGGCGTATGCGCGGCCAGGTCGCCGTCAATACGGTGGACGGATTCCAGGGCCAGGAACGCGACGTGATTGTGATCAGTATGGTACGCGACAACGAGAATGGCGAGATTGGCTTCCTCGGCGATTTGCGTCGCATGAATGTCGCCATCACCAGGGCAAGGATGAAACTCATCATTATCGGCAACAGCGAGACGGTGGCACATCATCCGTTCTATGCCCGCCTTTTCGAATTCTTCTCGCAGCGGGGCGAGGTGGTGGAGGCGGTCCTCGACGAGGACAATGCATAAAAAAAGATCGCCCGATAAGGACGATCTGTCTATAGAAAACTTGATAATGAGAGTCGTAAATCTATTTCTTGATTACTTTGATGCTTTGGCCGTCAATCCGTAGCACGTAGATTCCGGTCGTCAGTCCGGCGGTTGAAATCTGATGGTGGTCGGAAGGTATGTCCCACTGCGCCACCTTTTGTCCCGTCATGTCGTACATCTCGGCATGGCGGCTGCGGCATCCGCTGATGTTCAGCGTGCTGGAGGTGGGGTTGGGATATACGGTCACGGTGGTCGACGCCATGTCGCCGATGCCTGCTGTCGTATGGGCCAGGACGGCAACGCCGGTCAGGTCGAATCCGCCACTGCCCCATATGGTGTCGTTGGTGGGGTAGGGGTCGTTGACCATATGGCCAAAGGCGTCATAGGTGGCGTAGGCTGGATTGATGGTTCCCACAACGTCAACAAGGCGCACATGGGTGATGCTGTTGATGTCTATTCCGGCGCTGTCGCTCAGCTCTGCAAGGTCGAAAGGTGTCCCGTAGCCGACACGGAATTTGCCGGCCAAGTTGTGGATCATCGTAGGGTCGATGTTCCCGTTAACCTGGGTCTCGGTTGGGGTGAGCGATGTGGCTGGAAATCGTACAAAACGCTCTCCGTCGGAACTGACTTCTACGAAGGCCAGCTCCAGAAAACTGTCGTTGAAGGAGTTCTCGTATACGGCAAAGTCGGGTCCGGGGCCGTTGCTGATGGGCTGTGCAAAGGTCAGGGTGGCCGTTCCGCCATCGCCGAGGCTGACGGCATTGGTGGTCGAGGTTCCGGCTTCGCCTATGGCCAAGTGGTCCTCTCCAAAGTGGACTCTGGGTCCGTCGGGGTCGACGATGTCGACGGGACCGCGAACAACGGTGCAGCCGGTGGCCCAACCAATGACGATGCTGCTGTCGTATCGTATGGCGTTGCATCCGGGTGTGTTGACGGCTCCGCAGAAAGGCCCTTGCCCGTTGGCGTTGGTTGTTACGCCAAAGAGCAAGGCCATGACTGAAATTGCGATTTTGTAGGGTTTCATTTGCTAAATTCGTTTAGTGACGGACGACCAGTTTGGTGGAATGCGTTCCGAGACGGATCAGGTATATTCCGTTGGGGATGTTGCCCAGGTCGATTCGTGTTTCAGCGTTTTCGATGGCATAGGTGGCAACCACCGAGCCGCGCATGTCGTAAAGGATGGCGGCGTTTTCGCTGCCTGTGCTTTTCACCACAATGCTACCTGCCGAGGGGTTGGGATATACGCTGATGCTCTCCTCGGCGATGGTGTTGATGCTGACGGGAGCAGGTGCACTGACGGGGCTGATTTCCATGGTGTAGACATAAGTGTAGCTCCAGCCCCATCCGTCATAGTAGGTGCTGTCGACAACGGTTCCGGCGGCGGGTTCGCCCCATTTCTCGAAGTCGCCGTTGGTCAGCGTCTGGCCCATGCCCATGTCGTAGGTGCCGTTGTTCTTGCTTTCCCAGTAGCTGTAGGTCTGCTTGCGGAGGGTGTCGCCGGTGGCGGTGACAAAGAGGATGTCATCAAGACCCCAGTCGCCGAGTTGGATGCTGAAACGGGGGTCGGCGGCGGCGATGTCGTTGAGCATGTCGCTTACGGTCTTGCTGCCTTCGTAGCGGTAGCCCCAAGCCAAGGCGGTGTCGGCCCAGTTGACGGCCAGGACTGCTTGGTTGCTGCCCTCGCCAACCCAATAAAGGATGTCGTTGGCGGCAATGGTGGCTTCTTCGGGCATCGGGCCGGCGGGAACACTGACGGGGCTGATTCCCATAGTGTAGACATAGGTGTAGCTCCAGCCCCATCCGTCATAGTAGGTGCTGTCGACAACGGTTCCGGCGGCGGGTTCGCCCCATTTCTCGAAGTCGCCGTTGGTCAGCGTCTGGCCCATGCCCATGTCGTAGGTGCCGTTGTTCTTGCTTTCCCAGTAGCTGTAGGTCTGCTTGCGGAGGGTGTCGCCGGTGGCGGTGACAAAGAGGATGTCATCAAGACCCCAGTCGCCGAGTTGGATGCTGAAACGGGGGTCGGCGGCGGCGATGTCGTTGAGCATGTCGCTTACGGTCTTGCTGCCTTCGTAGCGGTAGCCCCAAGCCAAGGCGGTGTCGGCCCAGTTGACGGCCAGGACTGCTTGGTTGCTGCCCTCGCCAACCCAATAAAGGATGTCGTTAGCGGCAATGGTGGCTTCAACGGGTGTTTCGGGGTCATTGCCGGGTGCGGGCACGGGAGTCGGTGTGGTGGTCCAAGCTTCCTGCTGATAATAACCGAATTGGTAATCCCAGCCAGTGGAAGCGTTAATGTCGCCATATTTGAAGAAATCGTTGTCCTGCAGGGCGGTGCTAAAGCTTGCTACGCTGACACCGTTGAGGTTTGTCCACCAGAAATTGTAGCCAATAGTAGGATCGACTGGTGATAGACCAAGCGTGTCGCCTGTTGACGTGACGAAGTGAATGTCACCGTTGTAAGAGGGTGTGCCTTCAATCCAGAAGCGCGGATCGGCAGCGTCAATGTCGGCAATCATATTATTGATGGTTGCGCCGCTGTTGAAGCGGTAGCCCCAGGCAAGTGCGGTGTCGGGCGAGCCCCAGTTGACGATAAACACAGCGCGTTTGTCGCCAGTTCCAACCCAGTAGACGATGCTGGTGGTGTCGATTGTTGCGTCAACAGGGTCGGTAGTGGCGGGACCGTTGGGGTCGCTGGCGTAAATAAGATTGTTTACTCCAGTGAAGTTGTAGTTGTCGCAGGTCGACTCGGAGATGCGCAGCCAGGTGCTGGTGAGGGTTGTGGAACCATACATACCATTGTAGCTGTTGCAGTTCCACATTTGGTGAGGTGACAGATGCACGCTTGCTGTAGGGTCGTTATAGTCAAGTGTGCTTAGAAAAGACCCGCTTACAGTGTAGGTGAAACGGCTGTCGTGGGTGGCAATGCTGTCAAGGGCATCGAGAAGAGTGATGCTGCCGTTCCAGTGAATGCCCCACACGACAACGGTCGGGGTATAGCCGGCATCGGTGGCGTCCCATCCTATAGCGACGACAGAACTATTGCTTCCGTTGCCAACCCAGAATTGAATGTCAGACTCGTTGATAGTGACTGACTTCGGTTCGGACTGTGCCATCAGACTCGATGCAGCAATCAGTCCAAGGAATAATGTCAATACTTTTTTTACCATTTTGATACTGTTTAATAAGTTAATAATTTCTTTATCTGCAGTATCGGCAAACAAATCGAGGTAAAAACGGAAGGAAAACGGATGCAATTAAAAAGCATACTGCCGCATCTGTCTCTCGGGCACTTTTTCCTCGAAAGTGAGCCGATTATTTTCAGATTTGGCAGGTCTTCTGACTTGTTCTTTGCCGCTCAGCCTTCCCACATATCTATGGCGAAATGCAGTGGCTATCTGTTTGATTGGCAATATGCTGAACTTACAGCAGCGGGACTGTTCGGGATTTGCACCTGATTCCCTTTTCACGCTTTTGGGGCGACCAAATCGGCTGCAAATATACAATTTTTTTTTAAATGGGGAGGTTGCGCCTGTTTTTTAACCTTTTTTGGGACTTAAAAAACTATTGGCGCCGGAGGGAGTCTCAATGGTTGTGCATCTACTTGTCTTTCATCCGGTCACTGCCCCATACGGCATTCATGGCAGCGATGCATTCTTGCCGCGTAATCTCGTTGTTGCGCTCCAAGTGGCGCTGGTAGAATATGCAGCGCGACATGCCGATGCGGTTCAGTATCACGTCGCCGGCGAACGATTCGCATGTGGGCGCTCCGCAGAGTCCGCAGTCTATCTGCGGCAGACGTGCCTTGAGGCTGTTGATGCGCTCCATTTTCTCAAAGGCCTTGGAACGGTCTTTGTCTAAAACAAACATGGATCGCGGCTGTGGCGCTTCCACTCTGCAGTTGGCCATGAGGTACTCTTTCATGCTGTCCATCTCGCGCTCACGGGGCACCTCGCCGTTGCGCTCGCGCTCTGCAGCCTTGCGGGCTCGCGCATACATCCGCGCTCCGCAGAGAAACCGGTTTTCGTAGCTTAGCAGGGCGCCGGCACAGCTCTGGTCGCAGGCCCGCAACTCCAGAAATTCGACATCTTCCACCTCGTCGTTCTCTAATTTGTCCAGAAAGTCCATCACGTTCTGTATGCCGTCAATGGAATAGCTCTTCTTGGCCAGGCAGATGCGCCGCTCTCCGTTGGTCAGCGTGCTGAGTATGGCATCTGACGACAGATTGATGGTGCGCCCTTGCTTGAGCACATAGCTCTTGCCTTGTTCTTTGATTTTCCGATAGGTGCGGTTGAACAGGGAGTCCATATTGATGACTCCGTCTATGATGGAGCGCTTCTCTCCGATGGGGGCTTTCACGGCTGCTATCTTGGCGGCACAGGGCGTGACGTAGAACAGACCTATCTCTTCTCGCGGTATGCCCCTGTTCTGCAACTCCTGTAGGCAGTAGATGGCTGAGATGTCTAACGGCGCCTTGATGGGGGTGATGTTCTCTGTCAGCGATGGATATTTGATCTGGATAAGTCTGACAATCGCAGGACAGAAACTGGAAATGAGGGGGCGCACGTCGGGGTTCTCGCGCGCATACTGCTCCTTGGCATCGGCATAGATGTTGGCAGCCGACTCTACCTCAAACACATGTCGGAAACCCAGTTCTTCCAGGGCGGCATAGATGCGCGACACGCTGATCTCTTCGGGAAA
Organism: uncultured Bacteroidales bacterium; assembly: GCA_946542135.1. GTDB lineage: Bacteria > Bacteroidota > Bacteroidia > Bacteroidales > P3 > Colimorpha. The sequence continues at coordinate 19,152 of CAMNKG010000011.1, read as the reverse complement.
CTGACCCAAAAAAACGGCCGGGATGAGGGCCACCGAATGGGGAAACTCATGAACCATCTCGAAATCGTCCTGTTGGATGTAGATGGCTTCGGCAGGACATACCTCATGGCATCGGCCGCAGTCTATGCAGCGGTGCTCCTGTATGTAGGCTGTACCTTCACTGATGCGGATAGCCTCGGTGGGACAGGTTTTCAGACATCGCATACAGCCTATGCATTTCTTATCGTTGATTTTGAGTGCGTGTACGAACATGTGTTGATTATTGGGTTGTGTGTTGGTGTCTTTTGTGGACTCGACTGACCTCTTCTCCCGCCGTCGCCGCGGGCTCCTCGTATGGGTCAGAAGTTCACTTCCATTTCGACGGTGGTGCCTACGCCAACCTCTGAGATGACGTTGAGCTTGTCGACGTTTTTCTGCATGTTGGGAAGCCCCATTCCGGCACCGAATCCCATGTCGCGGACTTCGGGACGCGCCGTGGAGTATCCCTCCTGCATGGCTAAGGCGATGTCGGGTATGCCGGGCCCTTTGTCGGCTACCACCATCTTGATTTTGTCGGAGTCGATGTCCACGAGCACCTTGCCGCCGTAGGCATGGGCTATGGCGTTGACTTCGGCTTCGTAAAGGGCTACCACTACGCGTTTTATCTTGGAGGGCTCCACGTTCATCTGTTTCAAGGTCTTCTTGACGGAACTTGACGCCTTGCCGGCGTTGACGAAATCGCCTTCTATAACAGTATATTCTTGATGCATATTCTTTTGTGTGTTGTGGTTTCGGATTGGGGTCTCTCTTTGCTGCCGCATGCCGCGGCGACATGCTTTAAAACAGGGGCTGTATGCCTGCCTGATACAGTAGTCCGCAAGTCTTGAACATGGAATATGAACAACTCAGAATGACCATATCGTTGTCTTCGGCAAGCTCCAGCATGTCTTCGGTGACTTTCTTGTTGCGCACGATGATGATGATGTCCAATGTGGCCATGTCGCAGGTGCGGATGGTCTGCACATTGCATAACCCGGTGATAAGCATCGGGGTGTCCTTCAACGTGAGCACGTCACTCATCAGGTCGGATGCAAAGGCATGCTCTACGTCTTCATCCAATCGCCCTTCGCCTATGCACACTTTGGCATCCAGAAGTTTGACTATTTCTCGGAGTTTCATGATGTTTTGGTTTGTTAAAGTTGGGTTCGTTTAAGTACAAAAATAAAATGCAAATTTACTGTTTTTTTTGATTATAGCATACCTTTTTCGACTATTTTTCTTTTTGTATTCTGTATGTTACTGGTGTTCAGTGATGTAGCAAGTCTGTTCGTTGCACCGTTACCGCACAGTATGCTGCCTCCATTTTGGCTTTTTTGTCCGATACAACGCTCTCGCATCTCCGTTTGCGAGAACCAAGGCCATTTTTTTTCATTAATTTGTATTTCAATTTATGCATATTCGCTATGCCTCGCTCTCATTTTGTATCCTTTTTTGTGCTTTTGCATATATTATTGATAATGTGTATTGTATATCTTTATTTGGGCTTGAAGGAAGCCCTTTGAAGGGCCATTTGTAAAAAAAGTTGTATCTTTGCATTTTCTAAGTGTAAAGAACTGCCTATGCTGCTGATACATGTGCCTCGGCTGACCAATAGGGTAGGGTATACGCTCAATGTGATTTTTCGGCACCTGCTGAAAGTTGAGTTTGAAATTACTACCAATATCGACATCTTCACCAACCATGAGGGTGCCAAGGTCTGCTACGGTCGACAAAAAGTGGGTGACTGCGTCTACATACGCTCGTGCGAGCTGCTGTTCAAGACTACTATTGAGGAACAGTCTCCTAAATGCTTTCAATATCAGGATGTAGCGGCTCTGTTTCCTGTCTACGATGCTGCCAGCGATTTTCCTTTCGACCCGCTGGCTTCAACCTTTTTCTGCCTCTCTCGCTACGAGGAATACCTCCCGCATATTACCGATGAGCACGGCCGCTATCCGGTGACGGAAAGCGTGGCCTTCAAAAACAATTTCCTGCAGTCGGCTGTGGTCGACAGGTGGGCACTCATGATTGCCCATGCCATCCTGAAGAAGTATCCCGCCATGAAGTTCCCCTCAAGGAACTTCGACTTCGAGGACACTTTCGATATCGACGCGGCATATTGCTATAAGCACAAAGGCATTTTCCGTACCGCGGTGGGATTGGGGCGTGACCTTTTTGTGGAACACAAACGGGGCGAGGTGAAGAAACGCCTCAGGGTGCTGACGGGACGCGAGCCGGACCCCTTCGACACGTTCGACTATATCCTCGACACGCATAACCATTACCCTCATTTCCGACTCAAGTTCTTCCCTCTCATGGCCGACTACAATGTCTACGACAAACCGGCCTCCTACCAAAACAAGGAATTTTGTGCGCTGCTGCAGCATCTGTGCGACTACGCCAAAATGGGTCTTCACGGATCGTACGCATCGCACGACGACCCCGCCAAGCTGGCACAGGAAAGCACGCGCCTGGCATCCGTCTTGCACCGCGAAACGGTGAGAAATCGCTACCACTTCTTGCGCCTGACGCTCCCAGCCTCTTACAATGTGCTTATCGAGAATGGCATCATCCATGACTATACGATGGGCTACGCCGAAGAGCCGGGTTTCCGTGCCGGCACGGGCAACCCCTATCCTTTTTTCGACCTCGATAGCGACAGCGAGACGCCTCTCTATATTCATCCTTTTGTCGTTATGGACTCTACGCTGTACTATTACAAGAAGATAGATGCCGAGCAGGCGCTACAGACCTACTACCGCCTCATCGACGAGTCTAAGGCCGTAGGCGGCGTGTTCTCTGCTTTGTGGCACAACCAAAGTCTCTGCGAATGCTTCGGTTGGCAGGGTTGGCGCAATGTCTATGAGAAGGTGCTTCAATATGCCGACACGGCTCGCGACACTAAATATTCGTACTAAATACTATCCATCAATGAACTATAAGTCTAAATTACATGATATTAAAGCTTTCGTCTTCGATTTCGACGGTGTGATGACCGACGGGAGCGTGTGGATGTATGCCGACAAGGAAACGGTGCGTTGCGGCAACATCAAGGATGGCTTTGCTATCCAATACGCCGTAAAAAAGGGCTATGTCATCGCGTTGATCTCTGGCGCTACGTCCATGAGCATCAACAACAGGATGGAGTCGCTGGGCGTCACCCAGATATATACCGGTTGCGCCAACAAGATGCAGACCTACAGGATGTTCCTCGAAAAGAACGGCCTGCAGGAACATCAAGTCCTATGCATGGGCGACGATATTCCTGACTACGAGATTCTTAGCCATTGCGGCGTCGCCACATGTCCCGCCGATGCTGCAACAGAAATCAAAGAAATCGCAGACTATATATCTATCTTCGATGGCGGCAGAGGATGCGTGCGCGACGTGATCGAACAGGTGCTCCGCCTCCAGGGCAAGTGGTTCCATAAGGATGCTGTGAATTGGTAACATGAAAAGGTCTCTTCATATCAGGATGCTCATGCTGTCAGTGCTGCTGGCATGCTCCGTGTCGCTCTCGGCACAGCATGACAAAGCTACTGGCACTTTCAAGGTGCTGAATATGAAGGGGACATATTATAGCGACCGTTTCGTGGGCCGCAAAACAAGCAGCGGCGAGATTTTCAGCCAACAAAAATATACGGCAGCGCACAGCTCCTTGAAGTTCGGAACACTGCTTCTCGTAACCAACCCCAGCAACGGCAAGCAGGTCATCGTCAAGGTCAACGACCGTTGTCCCCGCAAAAACGTGTTGGATCTGAGCCGCAAGGCTGCCCGCCAGATCGGCGTGGCATCATGCAACGTCAATGTACAGGTGCTGCCCGACGAATATTATGTGTTCTGGGAGACTCAAGAGGATTTTCTCGAGGTGCTGAGCCGTGGCGAATTCCTGCAATATGTGGAGTCCCACGCGCTAACCTTGTCAAAGAGACAGTCCGGACACCACAACGCCAACAAAGGCTCCTCGTCGGCTAAGTCATCCGACAACAAGCGCGGCACCACATCCGACGAGGCCGAAAACGAGGATGTCAAAACGCTGCTGCCCGACGAGTTTCAACGCTACGACGTGGAACTCTGTCGCTGCAACAGCCGCAATACGGCCAAAAAGCATGTCGAACAGCTCCCGTTTTTCTATCAGGACCGCGTGGAATACAAGACCGTGCTTGGTTCTAACCAGATTGTCGTCATCCTTACTGTGGCCGCCAAGATGAACAAAGCGGAAGAGGTCCTCAACGAGGTTAAAGGCTTGTTCCCCGAGGCAAAAATTGTTAAATCAAATTAATTTGTTTGTTTTGCCTGTAATTCAGCTGGTTAGTATATTTTTTTACATTTTTTTTTAAAAAAAGATGTAGGAATAGATAATTCTTATTATCTTTGCAAGTCAAAAACATCTTCGTCTTGACTTTGTCAAGTGAAGGCGTTTTGGTTATATGTTATTGTAAATAAAGTTGTTTTTATATATTAACTCTTGTAACAACATGAAAATCGAAATCAAAAAAAACATATCAATTTTACTTTTGATATTGGGATTTTCATGTGTTGGTCATGCCCAACAGGAGATTCAGTTTACTCAGTACATGTTCAACCGTTTGGCTATCAATCCTGCCTACGCCGGTAGTTCAGGATCCATGTGCGGCTCTCTCATGTACCGAGGACAGTGGCTGGGTCTGCGGTTGGATGCTCCAACACCAGGCGCCGACGCGGGTTCCCTGCCAACCGATTACCTCTTCTCGTTCGACTCGCCAGTCAAATTCCTTCATGGCGGTTTGGGTATAACCCTCTTTGCTGACAAAATCGGCTACAACTCTACCGTCAGCGGCGCCCTCGACTATGCTTTCCGCATCTATTGGGGTCCCGGCAATCTCTCTGCCGGTATCGAAGGCAATTTCTACAGCATCACCCGCGCCGCCGGCCTCCTGGGCTCCGACGACCTCCCGGGCGACCCTATCCAGATTCCCTCCTCTTCGAGCGACCCTTCCATCAATAACGAAGAAGTGAGCGATTTCCTCATCGATGCATCGATGGGCGTCTACTATCAGGTGCCGGGCTCTTTCTATCTGGGTGTCGCTCTCAAGAATATTTTCGGCGCTCATAGCGACAACCTCAACTTCGGTACTTCCAGAATCCTCAATGTCCTGGGTGGCTATGAATACGTCATCCCCTCCAACCCCTCTTTCCGGCTCAAGCCCTCTGCCTTGATCCGCACCGCCGACTTCTCGGTGTTCCAAGTCGAGGCTTCCTGCCTCCTCGAATACCAAAACCGCTTCTGGGGCGGCGTCAGCTACCGCTTCCAGGATGCCGTTTCTTTCCTCGCAGGCTTGAATTGGGATAAGATGAAGATAGGCCTTGCCTACGACTTGACTACCAGCAAGCTGGGTGTCTATAAGTCGGGCTTCAGCTTCGGTTCCATCGAAGCCTATCTCCGCTACTGTTTCCGTATCATCATCCCACCGAAGAACCCCTCCATCTTCGGCAATACGCGTTACCTGCTTTGATATTTAACAAAAAAATGAAACTTTCACACTCGTTTTCCGTAAAAGAGCAGAAAGAACAAATATAGTTATTTTTTTCGCCTATATATTAAAGAAATTAAAATCATTTATCATATGAAGAAGCTGTTTTTCTTACTCGCAGGAGTAGTTCTTTTGTGGAGCTGCGGTTCGTCCGAAAAAGGCGAACTCGTAGGCGTCCAAGATCGTCCCGTCTTTGAGGATATCGACCTCAAGGGCATGGTCTTCATCAACCAGGGCAATTTCAGTATGGGCTCCGGCACCCAGGGCGTCGTCTACGGCAAACCTATACAGCCCCGCACCATGCAGGTCGGCTCCTATTTCATGGACGAGACTGAGATTACCAACAACGAGTACCGCCAGTTCGTTAACTGGGTCATCGACTCCATCGCACGCCGTATGCTCGGCGAGGCTGGCATCGACGGCTATCTCATCGAAGAAGATGAGTATGGCGAACCCCTCGAACCGGCTATCCTTAACAAGAAAGAAAAAATCCGCTGGAACGAGCAGGAAACCCGCGAGGCGCTCGAAGACCTCTATCTCCCTGAAAAAGATAGATTCTACCGCCGTCGCACTATCGATCCTGCCAAACTGAACTATGAGTATTATTGGATCGACTACGCCGAGGCTTCCAAGAAGGAGACTTCCACGGCTGTCAAGGATGAATACAGAGGCACCATGTTCGCCCCGCGTCCCAAAGGGTTGAACAACCGCTCCTCCCTCATCAAACGCGAAGTGGTCAATGTCTACCCCGACACGCTCTGCTGGGTCCATGACTATACATATAGTATGAATGAGGATTTCACCCGCCAGTATTTCACCTCTCCGGCCTACGACAACTACCCCGTCGTCGGTATCAGCTGGATCCAGGCCAAGGCTTTCTGCGTGTGGCGCTCCAACTTCCTCAACCGCTATCTCGAATCAATCGACTATCAGCAGATGAACGACTTCCGTCTGCCTACCGAAGCTGAGTGGGAGTTCGCAGCCCGCGGCGGCATCGCTGGCGAGTCTTATCCTTGGGGCGGCCCCTACGTGCGTAACCCCAACGGCTGCTTCTTGGCTAACTATGAGCCCCTCAGAGGCGCCTACGACGATGATGGCGGCGTCAAGACCCTGATGGTCGGCCATTACGCACCCAACGACTACGGCCTCTATGACATGGCTGGCAACGTGTCGGAATGGTGCTTGGATGCATACGACAACGCTACCCACGTCGTGGCTAACGCACTCTCGCCCTACTATAACTATAATGCTGACCCCAACGCTGCTCCCGCCATGAAGATGAAGGTCGTCCGCGGTGGCTCTTGGAAAGACCAGAAGTATTTCATCCAGGTTCAGACCCGCGACTTCGAATTCCAGGATACCTCCAAGTCCTACATCGGCTTCCGCTGCGTGCAGCCTTATCTGGGTCGCGTCAAGGGCGACAACCTCAAATCGGCATCCAACGTGGCACGTTAGTGGCACTACTCCTTCAGCAACAGCTTTATCATCCCCGCCGAGACTGATTTGTCTGCTATGGTTTAAACGGCACGCCTCGACGGACATTAAACAAGTAAACAATAAATCTTAAATAAGTAAACACTTAAAAAAAACTTAATGTTATGAGTAAACTAGACAACTTAGTTCGTAGCAAAGGTTACAAAAACTTCATGAGCAAATTGTATGGATGGGGCGCATCGGCAGTTATCATCGGCGCTCTGTTCAAAATTAACCACTGGCCGGGTGCTGTCCCTATGCTGATCGTGGGTATGGGTACCGAGGCTGTCATCTTCTTCCTCTCTGCTTTTGAACCCCTCCACATCGAGTGGGACTGGAGTCTCGTCTATCCTGAACTCGCCGGTATGAAAGGCGAAGACGTCACTTCTTCTCTCAAAGGTGCTTCCGCTACTTCTGGTGCTCCTTCCGTTACCGGCGAACTGGACAAGATGCTCGCCGACGCCAAGATTGGACCGGAACTTGTGGAACGTCTTGGTCAAGGTATGGAAAACCTCGCCAATTCAGCCAATTCGCTCAACAATATGACCACGGCTGTGGCTGCTACCGACAAGTTTGTTACCAATATGGATGTGGCCGCTGAGGCTGTCAACGACCTCTCCGCCGCCTATAAACGTACCACCGATTCTATCAATCACGACTTTGAACTCTCCTCGTCCTACTCGGAGAGCCTCAAAGGCGCTACCGCTGCTGTCACCAACCTCTCCACTATCTATCAGGAGACCGCCCAAACCCTTCGCGCCGGCGACACCTCTTATGTCGACGAGCTCAAAAAGATGGCTTCCAGCCTCTCTTCCATCAATGCCATGTACGAACTTCAGATGCAGAACTCTTCCTCTCAGCTCGAAGCTACCAAGGAGGTCCAGGAACGCATGCAGAACATGGTCGCCAACTTCGCAGAGTCTGCAGAAGGCGTCCTGAAGTACAGAGAGCAGGTCGACGCCCTCACCAGAAAGGTCGCCGAACTCAACCAAGTGTACGGCAACATGCTCGCCGCTATGCAAACCCGCATCTGATGCGAGTGTCCAACGTAAGGGTAATTCAACAATTGTAGTACGTCATGAACGGTCTTGTGCATAATGAATCCTTCGCGCGGGTGTTGCCGCTCCTCGACGTCGTTTTAAAAACCAAAATAAGTTAGAATATGGGTGCTACAAATTGCCCGGAGACCCCGAGGCAAAAGATGATTGCAATGATGTACCTCGTGTACACCGCCCTGCTGGCACTGAACGTTTCGGTTGAAATCCTTAACGGTTTTGTCACAGTCGGCGATGCTATGAACGAGTCAAACAAAAATATCGAAACGCAATTGGCCGAAGCCTATGGCTTGTTCGACCAGGCTATGGCCAACGACTCTACCAAGGTGGTCAAATACTATGAGGCTGCTCAGACTATCAAAGGATACACGGACTCGCTGAAAAACCTTATCGATGAGTCGCGCTTCGGATTCCTTTGCTACATGCAGAGCTCTGCCTCGGTAGAGAAACACACCAGCGATGGTGTCTACAAACGTAAAATACCGCTGCGCGACGCGCAGGGCAACTTCCTCCTCGATAGCGCCAAGGTGGCCCTCGACCTGGGTGGCCTCGAAATCATCGAGAAGAAAGACAACACCGATATGGGTTCCCATTATTTCTATGGCAAGAGTGACGCCCCCGACGGCAAAGCCATCGATATCAAGAACGCCATTATCGCCTACAAGGAAAAGGTATCTAAGGTGTTCCAGGATACCAACATCACTCACGACACTGTCGAGGTGAATTTCGGCATGAACGTTGAAGGCGAGTTCTTCAGTTCTCATGCTGGTCGTATGGTGACTTGGGAAGAATACAACTTTGACGGCGCCATCGCTGTCGCCGACTTGGTCTGCCTCTCCCGTATGAAGTCGGAACTCATGAACGCCGAATATGATGCCATCAAGAAGCTCTTCGGCATGATTGGCAAGGAAGACTTCAAATTCGACCAGATCGCTGCCATTTGCCGTCCCACTTCAAGCTATGTCATTCAGGGCGGCAAATATGAGATGAAGGTCAACGTGGGTGCCTACGACTCCAAACGCGAATTCCGTGCTGTCATTAACGGTGCTGAATACAAGAGCGGTCCGGATGGCTCCATCACCTATACCGCTGGCGCCGGCGCTCCTGGCGAAAAGCGTGTCCACGGTGTGGTCTATATGGTTAAGGACGGCAAGGAGGAAGAATATCCGTTCGACGAAAGCTATTTCGTCGCAGCACCTGTCGCCGTAACCGAGCTGACCAAGATGAACGTGGTCTATGCCGGTATCGACAACCCCATCTCTATCGGTGTGCCCGGTGTGGCTTCCAAGGATGTTGTGCCTTCCATTACGAGCGGCAACGCCACTATCGTCAAGAGCCAGGGCGATGGCAACTACATCATCAAGCCTTCCAAGATTGGCAAGCTGACGCTCAACGTCAGCGCCCGAATCGATGGCGCCACCAAAAATATGGGCACCAAGGAAATCCGTATCAAACGTATCCCGAAACCGTCACTGCGTATCGGTAGTTTCAAGAGCGGCGACCAGGCCTCCAAGGCTGAGATTACGGCCAACCCGGTGCTGCGTGCTTCCATGGAAGATTTCGACTTCCAGATTCCGGCGCTGCGCATCAACACCTTTGTGTTCAACGTCCAGGGCTCTGGTGCCCTCGACCTCAATGGTTCGGGTAACCGTCTGACTCCTGAGATGATCAGCCGTATCAACAATGCCAAACGCGGTCAGAAGATTTATATCACCGATGTGACGGTGAAGACACCTGACGGCGCTACGCATTCGCTCGACTGCACGCTTAGATTGAAGTAACATAAAACTCACATATCCATGAAGAAAATTTTGTTTTGCTTAGGACTGTTCATTTTCGTCGCCGGTGGCTTTACCGCCAGCGCTCAGGTCGACATCATCGATTCTGACGATGAACAGAATTTCAACAACTTCTACAAGAAAGATTTGGTTAAGGGCAAACAAGCTATGCCTTACGCTTATCTTCGTGAGACGGATGTTGTTTGGGAACATTTTGTGTGGAGAACGATTGACTTCCGCGAGAAATTCAACCAGTTCTTCTATTTCCCGACAGACCCCAACAAGAGTACTCAGGGCCGCATCAACCTGGCCAATGCCATCATGACGGCTTTGGAAAACGGCGACATCGAGGTCTTCAAAGAGGATGACCTGACGACACCGTATACCTATGAGGAAATGAGAAGTCAGTTGACTCGTAGCTACAATTTCCATATCGCTGAATATGACGAATGGGGCGATGAGACGGAAGGCCGCGATACGCTTATCACCGAGGAGTTCCGCCCTGAAGAGGTCTATTCGGCTCGCATCAAAGAGTCGTGGTATATCGACAAGCAGGATACGCGTCAGAAGGTTCGCATCCTTGGCCTGACCCTTGTCTACAACTATTGCAAGGATCGCGATGGCGAACGTGTATGCGACAACGTGGAAATGTTCTGGGTGCCGATGAACGACATGAGGGTCCGCAACGCCTTGGTCAAAATCTACGCCTATGACGAGAACAACTCTCACTCGGTGCGTACCTACGACGACGTGTTCATCGAACGCTATTTCGACAGCTTCTGCTACCGCGAGTCTAACACCTATAACCGCCCGATATCGGCCTATCTGACGGGTACGGATGCTATCCTCGAATCGCAGGCTGTGGAAAACAAGATTTTCGACATTGAGTCCGATATGTGGGAATACTAATAGTTGTAATTTGAACCTGTGGTTATCATTTGACAACTTCTGATTCGGAATAGTTCATAAGAGTTAAGGACCTTGTCGGTTCTTAACTCTTTTTTATTGCAATATGAGACGCTGTAAGTTTTTTTGCTTCGCATGGGTATGGATGCTATGGCTGCTTCCGCTGTCGGCGCAGACGGTGGAGGACAACTTCAACCGTTTCTACGAACGCCATATCGCTGCCGAACGCGAACCTATCAGCTTCCCTTATCTGCGCGAAACGGATGTCGTCTGGGAGTCGCTCATATGGCGAACTATTGATGTCCGAGAAAAATTCAACACCTTTTTCTTTTATCCCATCGAGCGTAAGGGCTTCGACGGCCGCCGCAATTTCGCCTATATGGTCTGGGATGCCGTAGTGGCCGAGGATATCCCCATCTACGAGGACGACGAGCTTAAGATACCGCTCGACAATGCCATGTTTGTGGAACGCTTCACCAAGGCGGACACCATCATACTTGAGATTGTCGACGACGACGAGAATTATGAGTACAAGACCGTCCTTGTCCCCAAGGAGTTCAACTCTGAGGAGATGCTCCAGATTCGGCTGAAGGAGGTCTGGTATATCGACAAGGCGGTCACCGACCAGCATGTACGCATGATTTCACTGTGCCTCACCAAGGAATTGTACAAGGAGCATGACGGGGATCTGGATTATATCGGTACCGCCGAGATGTTCTGGATTCCGCTGCAGTCGCCTCGTGTACGTCGCCTGTTTGTGCGCAACGAGGCTGTATTCGAGGAAAACGCGGCGCGCCAGCCGTCGTGGGACTATGTCTTCAATACGCGTATGTTCAACAGCTATATCACGCGCGAGTCGAACACCTACAACCGTTCCATTTTGGACTACCTCACGGGTCCTGACGCCATCTGGGAGTCGGAACGCATCGAAAGCAAGCTGCTGGATATCGGATGGGATATGTGGGAGTATTGACCGCGCTGCGCTGTCAGATGCCTTGCTGTGAGGATTGGGCGTAGTGACGCCATTTCGCCACCACTGCCGCCATATCGTCAGGCAGCGGCGACTCGAAGTGCATGTGCTGGTGTGTCGTGGGATGCTCAAAGCCGAGTATCAGGGCGTGGAGGGCTTGTCGCGGCAACAGCTGAAAGCAATTGTTTACAAACTGTTTGTATTTTGAAAAGGTGGTGCCTTTCAATATCTGGTCGCCACCGTACATGGCATCATTGAAGAGGGGATGGCCGATGTGTCGCATATGCGCGCGAATCTGGTGTGTGCGGCCGGTTTCGAGCACGCATTCCACCAGGGTGACGTATCCGAAGCGTTCCAGCACGTGCCAGTGGGTGACGGCATGCTTGCCGACTTCAGGGTCGTCATATACGGCCATGACGCGACGGTCTGCCACCGACCGGGCCAGGTTGCCGACGATGGTGCCGTCGTCTTCGGCAAAGTCGCCCCATACCAGGGCATTGTATTTGCGCTCTATGGTGTGGTCGAAGAATTGTTTGGCCAGGCTGATCTGTGCCTCTTCGTTTTTGGCAATGAGCAGTAGTCCCGACGTGTCTTTGTCGATGCGGTGCACGAGATAGGGCGTCACGGGCTGTCCGTCGGGGCCTTTCTTGTCCTGAAAATAATAGGTGAGGCCGTTGAGGAGGGTCCCTGTGAAATTGCCGTAGCCGGGATGGACGACCATGCCGGCGTCTTTGTCTACTACCAAGACGTCGTCGTCTTCGTAGACGATGCGGAAGGGTATCTCTTCGGGTATGATTTCCAGTTCGCGTGGCGGGGTGGGCAGCAGGACGGTGATCAGGTCGCGTGGCTTGACTTTGTAGTTCGATTTGGAGGCTTTGCCGTTGACGAGGATGCAGCCTGCCTTGGCGGCGGCCTGTATCTTGGTGCGCGAAACGCCTTCTATCCGCATCATCAGGTATTTGTCCATTCGCATCATTTCCTGCCCTTTGTCGACGAGGATGCGGTGGTTCTCATAGAGTTCGCGCTCTTCGGTATTGTCGATGGCTACATCGTCGATGGGTTTATGGTCTTGGTCGGGAATGGTGGCGGTCATGGTGTGGCGGTAGGGGTTGGTTCGTTAGTGAGAAATGATGATTTTTTTGGTGGCTTTCACCTTGCCGTTGGCGTCGCTTATGCGCAGTAGATAGAGTCCTGAAGGCAGGTGCGACACGTCGATTGTGGACGACATCGGTAGCTGCATGACGATGCTGCCGCGTGCGTTGAAGCAGGTGACGGTCGTGTGGTTGTCGCTGTCAGCGAAGCGAAGGTTGAGGAGGGTATGTGCGGGATTGGGGTATACCGTGAAAGTCTCCTCGGCTGTGGCGGCGGGCGTGATGCCTACGGTGGCTGCGGTGCCAAAGAGGGGACGCATCATGACGGAGCCGCTGAGTATGCTCTGACTCCATTCGTTGTTGGTGCGGTAATAGAGCCGCTGGCGCGAGTCGTTGTTCCGGTCAAAGCCAAGGTTGATGTAGTCTGACGACAGCTGTTCGAAGCCAACGAAGATGGTGTCGTCGACTGTTACGGGTGTGGTCAGGGGGTAACGGTGGTAGCGGTTGAAACCGTCGAAGGCGGGGCTCATCTTTTCGGAGTCCTTGTATAGTAGCTGGTAGGGCTTCCCGTGACGGCATGACCATATGCAGATTTGGAAAGTGATGTCTTCATTCTCGCCATTGCGTGTGCGGTTGAAGAAAAGGTCGACGGCCGACAGGGTGTCGACGACATTCAGGTCATAGCGCTGTGCCAGCCATACGCGGCTGCCGGTGGCTGTAAGACCGTAGCCGTTTTCGGGTACGCCGTCGTCATAGGCGTAGTAGTTGCTGAAACGTTGGAGGAAGGTGATGGTGTCGTTGCTGATATGGTTGTCGCCGCCCACACCCTCGCGGACCACATGTACGACCCTGTATTCGGCGGTGGTGCCGTCAATAGGGTAGGTGAAGTTCACGGGCGGGTTGCAGTGTACGGGCATGGTCTGGTATTGCCCGTTGGGGAAGAAGGGGTTGATGTTTTCGTAGCCGCCATCGTAGTGGCCCACGGCCTGATTGTTGGCGTTGAAGACGGTGTAGCTGTAGTTGGATGCCAGCGTCTGGTTGTAGCGGTTGACGATTTTGAGCGACACGTTGTCAGCCATTTCCGAGGCTGCAAACTGGCGTGCCGGCATGGCTTGGTAGTGTTTCAACATGGAGGGTGCTTTCTCCACGAAGGCGACATCTCTAAAGGTCGAATCGCCGGCTGTGCGGTTGTAGTTCAGGTAGATGTAGTCGATGTTCCATTGGTCGCAGTTGCCGGCGATGCCGGCTTTGGGGTTTTTGTCGAGAGAGGCATAGTTGCGGAAACGGAACTGGAAGCGGTTGGTGAAGAAACGCATGTCGTCAATCTTGACGGCGACGTAGCGCCAGGGCCAGCGCGAGCGTACTCCTGCCGTGTCGGCGTTGTGGCCGCCGATGGCCCAGACGGTGTGCCACTGGCTGTCGGCGGGGGTATAGAAATCCAGGAACAGGGAGTCTTGCTGCGAAGGCGCCATGCCGATGCGTTCCCACATGTCTCCGTACCATCCTCCCGGCAGGTAGAAGAAGCTGAGGTATAGCGAGTCGGAGGGGTGGAGCTGTCGGCGGTAAGTGCCCGTGATGGAGTCGAGACGTATGAACTGCGACGCCAACGTGTCGGCGGTGAAGGTGTTGGTGGAGGCTTGGGGATAGAGGTCGCCGTTGGCGTTGAGGGCGTCGAGGGTCACCATGCCCACCGTGGGGGGCAGCGGACCGTAGTCGGAGTTGACGAAAGCGTCCGACGAGAGCCATCGTTTAGGGTCGGGGAGACCTTCGTAGTTGGAGAAATCGTCGAAGAAGGGAATCTCTATCGTGACGGTGTCGGTCTGCTTGGGAGGCTGCTGACGGTGGCTGCTGCTGAGAGGCGCAATCCATTCGCCCTCGGGGTACTGCTGGGCATGGAGTGCGGCAGTCAGTGTCAAGGCGACGATGAGAAAAAACAGCGGACGCATAGGCGGTGGTGATGTTCGGTTTAGAATTCGTCGAGGGTGGTCAGCCGGTAGGCCGATTCGTTGTCTTCGCCGGCCGTCTCGCCGTTGATGAGCGCTTCAAGCATGCGCAGTGAGTCGTCGATCTGGCGCTGCTTCATGCGTTCCAGCTCCTCCATGGCTACTACCGACTTGTCGCAGTACCACAGTTCCACTTGCTGTCCATATTCCAGCGTGCTGCGGCCGGTGTAGTCGGGCGACTGCTTGAAGACGATCACGCGACTCATATCCTTGATGCCGTCGTAATGTTCGGCGCCGATATTCAGCGAGGCGGAGAGAATGTTGCGGCGTGCTTTGGTGGGCGACATGCCCACAAGGTAGGGCACTATGGTGGTCCCGCTACCCGTTCCGCGACCCACCACCAGGTCTATCTGTGCCCCTTTCTCCATCTGCCGTCCGGCGGCGACGGTGCGGCCTTTGTATTTCTGTTCCAGAACCACATGGTGCGGGTCGTCGACAAAGCGTAGCTTGCCGCCATGCAGACCGGCGTTCTCGAGCTGCGAGATGGCGTTGCGCACCGACAGCGAGTGCAGGTCGGGGACGTTGGTGCTTTCGGGATTGAAGGAGGTGACGGTAAGGTATATTTTGCGGCCTTTCTTGATCAGCGACCCCGAGTCGGGGTCTTGTCTGAGGATGTAGCCGCCCCGTTGGTTAGACTGGTACACGGAGTCGACGATGACATAGTGCAGTCCGAGGCCTTCGTCGGTAAGCTCGTCGACATAGAGTCCCACCACGTAGGGTGTCTCATATTCCTGCCCCACGCGACCGTAGTGTTTCAGTATGATGAAAACGAGGATGACGATGACGATCGAGACGGCGATGGCGATAAGGGTGTGCAATACCCAGGGGTGTTTCTGAAAAAAGCCTGACCTGCTCATGTGTGGGATGTGTGATTATGTGAATGTTGTATGTTCTTGTGGATGGTGGCCGCCAGCATGGGCATTGCAGCGTGTTGCAGCGTCCTGCGGACCGCTCTTTTCGTGTATAACGTCTTTGGTTAAAGATTATTGTTTGGCGCCGTCCTTTTTCATTCGGCCACCTCGCCGATGAGTGTCGCCGAGGTGCATTTTGTGACGCGGATGCGTGCATATTGCCCAGGCTGCAGCGTGCCGCGGTCAAAGACGATGACCTTGTTTTGGCTGTTGCGGCCGAAAAGCTGCTGATCGGAGCGGTGCGATACACCCTCTATCAGCACCTCGTAAACCTTGCCTATCTCTTTTTGGTTGTTTTCTAAAGCTATGGCGCCCTGCAGGGCGATGATTTCCTCGAGGCGACGGGTCTTGACGTCGTCGGGCACGTCGTCCTGCAGATGTTTGGCGGCGTAGGTGTTGGGGCGCATGGAGAATTTGAACATGTAGGCGTAGTCGTAGCGCACCTTGCGGAACATTTCGAGGGTGGCCTGATGGTCCTCTTCGGTCTCCGTGCAGAATCCGGCGATGACGTCGGTGGTGATGCTGCAGTCGGGAAGGTAGTGGCGTATGGCCTCGATGCGGTTCAGGTACCATTCTGGTGTGTAGCGACGGTTCATCAGCTTCAGTATGCGTTCGCTGCCCGACTGCACGGGCAGGTGTATGCATTTGCAGATATTGTCGTGGCGTGCCATCACCTGCAGCAACTCGTCGCTAAGGTCTTTAGGATGCGATGTGGCGAAGCGCACGCGCAGCAGAGGACTCACCTCCGCCACCCGTTCCATCAACTCCGGAAACCCCACGCTCCCCACGCTCCCCTCTCCACTTTCCGCTTTCCGTTCTCCGCTTTCCGCTTCCACATCCCCGCTTTCCGCTTTCCGCTTTCCGCTTTCCGCTTCCTGCTTTCCGCTTTCCGCTTCCCACCGGTAGCTATTTACGTTCTGACCCAAAAGGGTTACTTCGCGGAATCCTTTGTCGAAGAGCTCTTGTGCTTCGCGCACTATCGACTCGGGGTCGCGGCTGCGCTCCTTGCCGCGGGTGTAGGGCACCACGCAGTAGGCGCAATAGTTCTGACAGCCGCGCATGATGCTGATATAGGCCGATATGCCGTTGGTGTCGTAGCGCACCGGGTCGATGTCGGCGTAGGTCTCCACGTCGCTGAGCAGCGTTTCGGCCATCTTTTCGCCATCGTGGACGTGTGCCAGCATGTCGGGCAGCTTGCGGTAGGCGTCGGGGCCGACGATGAAGGAGACGTTGTCCTCCTCCTCCAGTAGCTGTTGCTTCAGCCGTTCGGCCATGCATCCCAGTATGCCGACCTTGACCCACTGGCGCTGACGCTGCAGGGCGCGCAGCTCGCGCAGCCGCTTGCGGATGCGCTGCTCGGCGTTGTCGCGTATGGCGCAAGTGTTGATGAGGATATAGTCGGCGGCGTCAATGTCGCGCGTCAGGGCGTAGCCCGATTTTGTCAGTATGGAACCGACAATTTCGCTGTCGGCCAGATTCATCTGGCAACCGTAGGTTTCTATGAATATATTGTTTCTCAATGTCTTGGGTGATGTTGTGGGTGATTGGTACAGTCTGCAAAGATACGCAAAAAGCTTGAAAGCGACGCGATTTATGAACGCGACATTGGCTTTTTGGCCACAAAAAAACACACGCGACAGGATGTCACGTGTGTTCTCTTTTGTTGTCCCACAAGGATTCGAACCTTGGCAAGCAGAACCAAAATCTGATGTGCTACCATTACACCATGGGACAATCGATTGGAAAATCGAGTGCAAAAGTACTACTTTTTCGACATATGGACAAATATTTTTTTAATATGAGATTTAATAGTTGTTTAAATATTTGTTTTGTATATCGTTGCGGCTTTCTATTTTGTTTCGTCCAATACGGTACTCCGCTTCTATGTTTAGCCTTGTTTCATGCCAATAAAAGGAAAATGGCATCGTTTTTTTTGACCTGAAAAGCGGGTTTCGCATCGACGTGCATCAGTTGCCTTTGAAGGGGAGCTTGATGGTGGGGAGGTCGATGGAGCGGAAGTTGGAGAAGAGGCCGGACTTGGTGTCGTCTTGCTTGCCGAAGATGTCGACGATGAGGTCTTTGTATTTGTCCTGCAGCAGGTTGCGGCGCAGCTTGAGGGTGGGGGAGAGGAGCCCGTTGTTGGTGGTCCACTCTTCGCTGACGAGGCGGAACTTCTTGATCTGCTCGTGCGGGGCGAAGTCTTTGTTGTAGAGGTCTATGACTTCCTGCATCTTCTTGTTGACTTCGGGCAGCTGGATGAGCTGCATATTGTCGCGGTAGTGGAGGTGATGCTTGAGGGCCCAGTAGTGGAGGGTGTTGAAATTGGGCGACACGATGGCGGCGGCGATCTTCTGGTTCTCGCCGATGACCATGACCTGGTCGATGTATTCCGACTCGCGAAGCTTGTTCTCAATCACTTGGGGCGCTACATATTTGCCTGCCGAGAGCTTGAAGATGTCCTTCTTGCGGTCGGTGATCTTGACGTAGTGGTTGCCGACGAATTTGCCGATGTCGCCGGTGTGGAACCATCCGTCCTCGTCGATGACCTGGCGTGTGTAGTCGGGGTCTTTGTAGTAGCCCAGCATGACGTGGGGTCCGCGGGTGAGGATCTCGCCGTCCTCGGCGAACTTCATCTCGGTGCCGCTGAGGGGCTGTCCTACGGTGCCGAAGCGCACGAAGCCCTCGACGGGGTTGTTGACGGCGATGACGGGCGAGGTCTCGGAGAGGCCGTAGCCTTCGTAGATGCTCATGCCGGCGGCGGTGAAGAGGCGCACCAAGCGCTCGGGGATGCTGCTGCCGCCGCTGATGATGATCATGTGCTTGCCGCCGAATTTCTCGCGCCAATGGCGGTAGACCATATAGTCATAGAAGCGCTGCATGATCTGGAACCAGATGGAGACCTTCTTGATGATGCCGTTGTCGTAGCGCATGCCGTGCTTGAAGGCGCGGAAATAGATGGCTTTCTTGATGGCGGGGAAGTCCTTGCCGGCGGCGTAGAGCTTGTCGTAGAACATCTCGAGCACGCGGGGCACGGCGCAGAAGCCGCCGCACTCGATGTCGAGCATGTCGCGCTGCAGGGTGCCCATGCTCTCGGCGTAGTAGATGCTACAGCCGTGGTGCTGGAAGTGGTAGTTCATGCTGCGCTCGAAGACGTGGTTGAGCGGCAGGAAGGAGAGCACGCGCGTGTCGGAGGTCATGGGGTTGACCTTGGAGTGGGCCAGGAAGTTGGAGACGATGTTGCGGTGGCTGAGCATGACGCCTTTGGGGTCGCCGGTGGTGCCGCTGGTATAGATGAGGGTGAGCCAGTCGTCGGGCTTGGTGTTCTCCTTGCGACGTTCCAGTTCGGCGAGGTGCTTCTCGCGGCTGGCGATGCCGAGCTTGAGGATCTCGAGTGTGCGGTGCTCGCCTTCGATATTGGCGAGGGTGTAGATGTC
>CAMNKG010000010.1 GCA_946542135.1 uncultured Bacteroidales bacterium | reverse complement strand
TCCACGTCGCCATCATCACATATTGCCTTGTCGCCATCATCGAGCACGACCTCAAATTGGAAAGACCCGTCTTCGAGGTTATGCGCATCCTGGGCAGTTCCCTGTTGGTCAAGGATGACCTTCTGGAACTTTTCAATAGACGGCAGGATGATATGGGCGATAGCGGACAACTTGAATTAAATTTTTATTGTTAAAAATTTTAAGAGACACTAGTGCTTTGTTATTGTGACTTCGTAGTTGAATAATTGAAATAACTACAGCAATGACTGCGACGAATAGAAGACCTACTTGGATAAATAATTCAATATTCATTTATGTAGATGTATTATGGCTTTGGGGTATCACGGTAACAGTATCTCCGGATAATGTTAATTGCATCTTTGTAAATTGATTCAGGATATCTGCATATCCATTCCGGCACACCATGTTTATCCCCTGTTGTTGGGTCAAAATATACGGCACTAATAATATTTCCTCGGTTATCAAATTCAATGGTTACGCTACTATTAGGAACTTTTTCACCTGTCACTTTCCATTTCCCTACCGGAGTCCCCGCATCCATGGTACTAAAATAACCCTCTGCTTCGACATGGTCTTCTCTAGACCAATAATAAAGTCTTTTTAATCTGCCATTTACGAAATCTCCAGACACACTTTTAACCCATTTTGTCCATTTGTGTCCATCCAGAGTATTTTCACCAACTATATTATAGGAGAATTTAAATGCGCCGTCAAGTTTGCCATTGTCGTTGAAATTAATTTCCACTTCTTTTTTTTGACTTTCTGATTTGTCCCCAGATTTGGAAACCCAGTACCATGTTCCGACCTGCCTGTTGTTTAGATAAGTTCCTTTCACGATATCTGAATTATACCTGTCTTCAAATGTGTATAAGAATTCACCTTCATATATTCTTGTTCCGTCAAGGGCATCTTTATAATAATATTGAGCATTTCCTTTTTGCGTTCCTCTGTTGGAAAATCCAATTCCTGAAATAGAAAACTCTCCATTATATCTTTTGTCTCCGCGTTTGATATTTTCATTTCCTGATGATAATTCTCCTTGAGGATTTGAGCCACAGCCTTCGATTATTCCTTCCAATTCTATTTTTTTCCCCTTATCACCTTTTTGAATGTAATATGCCAGCGCTTTTTCTGCTTTTTCCACCGCATCAGCACATTTACCCGACTTATTCAATTCAACACATTGCATATACATTGTTGAATAATTAATATCTGCTAAGTCCTTTTCGTATTCCCCATTATTATCAAGTTCATTACAACGCATAACTGCTGATTGAACTTTTGCCATCCAATCAGGAGCAATGTTTTGATATTTTTTACTCTGGCCAATCCTATAATAAACAATAGCGGCAGAATACCATGTTTTTGCATCATTTTTAGTACTTTCGTGGATACATGCTTCATCTATAAAAGCTTTCGCCTTGTCTAAGTGTCCCCCTTTAACATTCATTAATGCATACTGAACATTGTTTGTTTGCGCAGCAATAGTTAAACTGAGGGAGGAAAAAAGTAAAAACAATAAAATCCTTTTCATCTTATTTATATATATTATAATGATATTTAATATTTTGTGTAATAAGAACCATCGGAGAAGACACCCATTCTGCCATTCTCATAGTCAAAATCAAAGTAGGTATTGCCAAATGAGAATGTGTTATCATCTAAATCAATAGAGATTCGACCTTGGTCATAAACACCACGCGGAGTTGCCAATACAGCGTGGTCGTCAGATACTCCCAATCGGAACGAATAATGAGTTCCATCTATATAACCGCTCCACTCCCAATTGCCTTGAAGCCAATCCAAGATTTTCTTCTCTTTTTGCTTTTGAAGTTCCTCTTGTCTGCGTTCTTCTGCCAATCGTTGTTCTTCAATACGTCTTTCTTCCGCAATTCTTTGTTCTTCTTCAAATCTTTTCTGAGCCTCTATTCGCTCCTGTTCGACCATCTTTGTGACCTCTTTCTCTTGTTCATTATTTCCACAAGATACAACCATCATTCCAAATAACATAATCGGAATTAATAATATTCTTTTCATCTTACTGCTTTATTATTGGTTTGTTATTTCAATATTGCTTCATATTGTCCCTGTACACGTTGAGATACTTCCAGGATTTGTGATTCTGCTTGATTTTCTCTGCAAGTTTTTCCCCCGTAGGAGTGTTTTCAAATCGGTCAAAGTAATAATCAAAGAATTCCTTTACATCCTTCGCATTGATACTTTTCGTTTCAAGATATAATCCCAGCTCCTCAAAGAATCGCAAAAAAAGTTCTACTTGATATGATGACGGTTCCGTATCTTCTGGGTCGAAATCTCGAAGACATCTTACTACGGCTTGAATGTCCTTGTTATTAACATAGCGATCATTCAGTTCAGAAAACAGTTTTCTGTCTTCTTTCCGCTTGTGGATTTTAATTTCGATGATTGAGACTATTACAGCAATTACTGCAACAATCAATAGTCCAAGATTTATGTAGACCATTTTCTCTATCCCTAATCCGTGCCGGGCGCAACTTTTTGTCGCACGGCTCGATGCAATTAAATATAACGAAGAAAGTGGAGCCATCCATTCACCATATCCTCGAAGGTTGGGCTTGGACTCCCGTGTTGTAAAAGTAGATAAGGTTTTGAATATACTCCACTTGCTGTATTTCGTTGGGATACGAATACAATACAAGTGAGAAGTCATTTACCTTATTCCGACTTTTACGTTGATGAAGTGTCCAAGTTCACCTTCGACGGAATAGAGAAAATGCGCTTTCTCTCGGTCTTTCTATCTGTCGAAAGACGTTGCAAAAATACGAACTTTTCTTGATATGGCAAAAAAAGTTTGCCGAGGTATATAGAGAACCCCGGCAAACACATTGCAGACGATATGTTTCCGCTATGCTATCTGATTTGAAACTCTCGCTTCAACCGCTGAACGGTGCTGACACTTGTCGCGGTCAGATTGGCAATATCGGAAATCTTGTATCCTTTATTGAGATAGGTCAGCACATCGTTGTATTCCTCTTCCAGTGTATTGGTTGAGTCGAAAATAGCGTACAAAATTGGCAAAACTTGGTTGATGAACAAGGAGAAACTGACCTTTTTTTTAGAAGATAACCCGATGATTTTGGAAAAGTTATCAACAAAATCATAATAGGTGACACGTTGGGTGACAAGGCAATAGAAAAACGCTGCAAGATTCTGATTATTCATTTCTTGCAGCGTTCCTTCAGCGGAAAGACAGGGATTCGAACCCTGGGACCAGGCAAGCTGGTCAACGGTTTTCGAGACCGCCCCGATCGACCACTCCGGCATCTTTCCGTGATTTCCAAAAACTTAGAGACAAAATAGCGGTTTTGCTCTTCGTTTTTCGGTTTGCAAAAATACAAACTTTTTTTCGATACATAAATTTTTTTTTGCAAATCGACGATGCTACGGGCTTTATAAGATTCTTAACAGTCTATAAAACAAACGCATAATACCGAAACGAAAAATACATAAACTTTCTTCATGCTGTGCAAAGCAAAAAAAATTTGGTCATATTTCCATTATTTGCTATTTTTGCAAATTCAAATAGCATAGCACGTTCCGTGTCATTCAAGCCTACGGCCGCCAAGGAAAGGTCTATATCCTAAAAATCGTTAACGGCCACAAGAAACAGAAACACACCCATACGAAATAATAAAAGAACAGCCACAGGTTTGACACCGACGGCACAAAAGAAAGGAGCTTTATCATGAAAAAACTCATCCTGGCAATAGCAATGATCCTGCTGACCGCCTCCGTTTCCGCAAAATCCGTTCGTTACTTCACCCGTCCACAGGCGCTGCGCGTCGCCACGACGCTCGACGCACAATCGGAGCTGATGATATACTGCGGATACGAATACGAACTGGCCACTTACGTCATCATCAACGAAGTGTGGATGGAACCCGTCAACAGCAAATACTACGAAATCTGGCTGTACGGCTACGACGCCTACACCGGCGAGGAAATCTACATGCCCATCGACCTTTCCTGCATATGGCTCTACAACAGCTACGGCAACCGCATATACAGCGCCGCACAGTACCTGCGTTTCCGCAGCACGGTGAGCACGCCCAACTTCTACTGGACCATGCCGCCCTACAACTCCTTCGTGCGCCGCTACCACGACCCGCACTACAACCACCTGTACACATACCACTACGAGGTGCACCGCTACGGATGGAGACCTCCAACGATGGGTTACGGCGCCCCCGCCCCACTGCCGCCCTACTACATGCGCACTCCCGCCACACCGGCCCACGTGCCCAACAGACCCTTCACTCCTGGCGTCGACTACCCCAAGACCTCTGACGGCTACGGCTACCTGGGCGGCGGACGCAACACCACCGGCACACGCAACACCGGCGTCAACAACAGCAACGGCGGCGCCCGCAGCGGCGACAACCACAGCAACAGCGGCAACCCCGGCACTACCAACCGCAACAGTTCGAGCACCAACACCTCATCCAGCTCGCGCAGCAACACCGCAACGACATCGTCGCGCAACAGCGAAACCCACACCGGATCGACCAACACCCGCAACACCGGCACCGCCACACCCACCACAGGTTCGCGCGGAACCACCACGGGCACCTCGACCAGCACCAGCAGCCGCAGTTCGGCCACCACACCGACAAGCTCGACCAGCAGAAGCAACACGGCCACAGAAAGCAGCCGCAGCACCACGACGGAAAGCCGCAGCAGCGGCACCACGACCGGAACGCGCAGCGGCACCACGACGACGAGAAACAGCGGTACCACGACATCCTCGTCCCGCAGCGGCAGCACTTCGACCACCACACGCAGCAGCAACACTTCGACCACTACACGCAGCGGCAGCACTTCGACCACCACACGCAGCAGCAGCACCACGACCAGAAGCAGCAGCACCTCGACGTCCACTTCTCGCAGCAACACCTCCTCCAGCAGCCGCGGCACTAACACTACCACACACACCGGCTCGCGCACAACACGATAAATCACACCACACATCATGGATAACCTGAAATCAAGCGAATTGGTATTGGCTCCCAACGGGAGCCTTTACCATATACACATGACCGGCGACACCTTGGCCGACGACATCTTTCTGGTCGGCGACCCCGAGCGCGTCAACATGTTCAAAGAACTCTTCGACGACATCGAATACGAAAGCATGAACCGCGAGATCCATGCCCTCACGGGAAGCTACAAAGGACACCGTTTCACAGCCCTCAGCACCGGCATGGGATGCGACAACATCGACATCGTCGTCACCGAACTCGATGCCGCCGCCAACATAGACCTCGGCAGCCGCACCATCAAAAACGATCACCGAACCCTCAACATGATACGCATCGGCACCTCAGGATCGCTGCACAGCGAGATTCCCGTAGGTTCGCTCGTGGCATCGAAATACGCCATCGGTCTCGACGGGCTGCTCAACTATTACAGCCACGACGACAGCCAGCTGGAGGAGCCCATGACCCAAGCCTTCCTCAGCCACATGCAGTTGCCCTCACGCATGGCGCGTCCCTACTGCGTCAAAGCCGGTGAGAGCCTGCTGCGACGCGTGGCCGACGGCATGACCCACGGCATCACCGCCACGGCGCCCGGTTTCTATGCCCCGCAAGGACGCCATATCCGCATAGCGCCCTCGCTGGCGGACCTCAACGAGAAGCTCGCCACCTTCCAATGGGACGGCCTGAAAGTCACCAACCTCGAGATGGAGACATCGGCCATCTACGGTCTCGCCAAGATCATGGGCCACAACGCCCTGACGGTATGCCTCATCATCGCCAACCGTGCCGACGGCACCTTCCTCAACGACTACCACGAGCCCATGCGCGACGCCATAGTCCGCATCATGGACAGGCTGGCATAACCCACTAACGCTATGAAGACAAGACATCTGCTTGCGCTGCTGTTGGCGATGCTGCCGCTGTACCTCCACGCCCAAGCCTCCTATATCGTCGAGCAGATAGGACGCGACGCCCACCATATCGTGCAGTCGCTGGGCGCCTTTGTAGGCAATGAGCGCGCCGAGAGCCAGCAGTTCGACATCACCTACATGCCTGCCGGCAACCGCGTGGAAGGAGTGATGATCATCAACACCGCCGACTACCGTTGCACCTTCAAGATGGACCCCAAGGACGAGGTATGCTACGAGGTGATCCTTGACGTGCGCAGTGCCGACTTCCTGCGCGACTTTAACCGCCTGTTTCAAGTCTACCACACCGAGAATCCCGACAGCGACGACAAGACCATGCATTTCGGCGACAAGCTGATACGCGTCCGCGAGACCTCGTCGACCACCACCCGTTTCCGCAGCTTCACCCTGCGCGAGAAAGAGTGAAAGCAATAGGAGACGGGAACATAAGACCGTATATTATCATGCTTTTCGCCGTTGCGTCAAAAATAGTCCGGCAAATCATTTTCTTAGACACTCAGTGTTGCACTTGTAGCCAGGACTTGGGATGACCGTGAATTACCATAAATGTCAAATAAATTTGACTCATTACTTATATAAACATCAATAATAGGTAGACAGATTTGAATAAGTTTCGTATTTTTGCACTTTAATTTATATAGCTAAAATCAATGCAAAATATTCGTAATGTGGCAATTATAGCGCATGTTGACCACGGCAAAACCACGTTGGTGGACCGCATGCTGCATCAAGCCAAGCTCTTTCGCGACAACCAAGAGACCGGCGATCTTATTCTTGACAACAACGACCTGGAACGTGAACGTGGCATCACCATTTTGTCGAAAAATGTCAGCGTACGCTACAAAGGCTACAAAATCAACATTATCGACACCCCTGGCCACAGCGACTTCGGCGGCGAAGTGGAGCGCGTGCTCAACATGGCCGACGGCGTGCTGCTGGTGGTCGATGCCTTCGAAGGCCCCATGCCGCAGACCCGCTTCGTACTGCAGAAAGCCATCGAGCTGGGCCTTAAGCCCATCGTGGTCATCAACAAGGTCGACAAACCCAACTGCGACCCCGAGCTGACCCAGGAGGCCGTCTTCGACCTGATGTTCAACCTCGGTGCCAACAACGACCAACTCGACTTCCCCACCGCCTATGGCAGCGCCAAGCAAGGCTGGATGGGTCCCGAATGGAACAACCCCACCGACGACATCAGCTACCTCATGGACCTCATCATCCAGCACATCCCCGCGCCCAAAGTGGCCGACGGCAACACACAGATGATGCTGTCGTCGCTGGACTACAGCAGCTATCTGGGCCGCATCGCCGTGGGACGCCTGAACCGCGGCACACTGCAAGCCGGCCAGCCGGTAGCCTTGGCCAAACGGCCCGACCTGAGCAACGGAAACGAAAGCGAAAACAAAGAACCCGAAATTATCCATACCAAAATCAAGGAACTCTACACCTTCGAAGGTCTGGGCAAGGAACGCACCAAGAACGTCGTCGAAGCCGGCGAGATATGCGCCGTGCTCTTAGATCTGGACAAGAACGTGATGTTCGAGATCGGCGACACCATCTGCGACAACGACAACCCCGAGCCCCTGCCCCCCATCAAGGTCGACGAGCCCACGATGAGCATGCTCTTCACCATCAACAACAGCCCCTTCTTCGGCAAGGAAGGCAAGTACGTCACCAGCCGCCACATACGCGAGCGCCTCTACCACGAGCTGGAGAAAAACCTGGCGCTGCGCGTCGAGGAGACCAACTCGCCCGACTCGCTGCTCGTCTACGGTCGCGGCATCCTGCACCTCTCCATCCTTATCGAGACCATGCGCCGCGAGGGCTACGAGTTGCAGGTGGGACAGCCCAAGGTCATCATCAAAGAGATTGACGGACAGAAATGCGAACCCATCGAGCAGCTCACCGTCCTGGTGCCCGAGGAATTCTCGAGCAAGGTGATTGATGTCGTCACCCGCCGCAAGGGCGAGATAGGCACCATCGACACCAAGGGAGACCGTGTGCAGCTCGACTTCACCATCCCCAGCCGCGGCATCATCGGATTGCGCAACACGCTACTCACCGCCACCAACGGCGAAGCCGTCATAGCCAGCCGCTTCCTGGAGTTCCAGCCCTGGAAAGGCGACATCGACGACCACAAATACGGTGCCCTGATAGCCAAAGAGACCGGCGAAGCCACCGCCTACAGCATCAGCAAGCTGCAAGACCGCGGACCCTTCTTTATTGAACCCGGCGACCAGGTGTATGCCGGCGAGGTGATTGGCGAGAGCCTGCGGCCCGGCAACGACATCGTCATCAATGTTGTCACCGCCAAGAACCTCACCAACATGCGCAGCAAGAGTGCCGACGACAAGTCGACCTGCACGCCGGCCATCAAGTTCAGCTTGGAGGAAGCCATGGAATACATCCGCGAGGACGAATACCTTGAGATCACGCCCACCCATCTGCGTATCCGCAAGATTATCCTCGACGAAATAGAGCGCAAGCGTGCCCGCATCGCCGCCGGCTATGCCGAAGAGTAAAGGCATCCGCGCCAGCAATGAAAACAGAAAAGGCATCACCGATTGAGGCGATGCCTTTGTTTGTTTCAAGGAAACGGAAAGGATCTCAGCCTATCACGTTCCAGAACACCTTGGGCAGGAAGACATTCTGCAGCTTGGCGGCGTCGGCGAAGAGCGGAGCTACATCGGCCGGCGAATAGCCCGCAATGCCGCAGCCCACGGCAGTGACCAGAAAGACGAGGTCGGGGTGCTGGCGTGCACACTCGGTGAAATTCCTTACGGCATGGGCCATAGAACATTTGCCCTCCATGGTGGGGAGGGCGTAGGTGCTACCCGTCAGGCCCTCGCCGACGCCCCATTCGGCGCCGAAGTTCTGGTGTGCATACCAGGCAGCGCCGCCGCCATGCATGCCGTGGATGTTACTGCCAAAAACAAAGATTTCATTGCCGTCGAGGTGCGTGATGGTGTCCGATGCCACGCGACGGCCGTTGACGATAGAAGTATTACTGCTCATAATGTTGTTTGTTAGTAGGTTATTTTATATTGTATTGTTAAAATATCAATAGGACTGAAATGAATTGTGATAGTCGTCCATCGCATCATTCGTCGAACCAATCTTCAGAGACGATGCGGGTTACGACAAACTTAAAACGGCTATATCCATCATCATCTTGAATATTCATACCATTACCTTCGACAATGATTCGATGGATTCTTCCGTCGTTAGTCAAGGAAGCCAGACGTTGACCAGCGGCTGATGATTTCTTGACAATACCATCGGAAAAAGAAAAATAAGCACTATTGAAATATTCATCTAAACCACTCACTAAAATTCTACAGCGAATCTTATCCGTGCGTTTTTCCGCCAAGTAGGTGTCAAGATTGACGGCATTGTAACCTACCGTTGCCTCCCAGTCCACCTTGAAACCATCGGCGGTTTTGCGAATACGATACTTTTCACTACTAAAAAAGGGGCCTCTTGCCCATACAATGAATTTATCGCCCACTTTGAAATGCTCACCCGAAATCGACACCATACGACTGTCGATGGGAGTAACCGAAAACAGTTCTTCTTTATAGTATTTTTCGAGCACGGGACGCAACTTGTTGGAATTGTATATATACTGAAGGCGTTGGGAAGGGGTGCGAGCTGATGCATAGTGCTGAATCAGGCTGATAATGGAATCCGTTTCGTTCTGGGGATTCTCAATGATGGCAGTATAGTCAACCGGAGCCGCAGCACTGGTGGCGGGGCCTGCCGAGGCTTTCTGTTTCGAGAGTTCTTCGAGGCGGCTTTTCAGGTCGTCGATTTCGGCCACCTGTTTTTTGTAGACCTCTTCTTGAAACTTCACTCTGTCCTCGAGCAAGCGGTTGGCTTCGGTGAGGGTTTTGACGGTGCCTGCGAGAGAGCTGTTCTCGGTACGCATTGCATTGAGCGACAGCTCCAATTCACTTATTTTTTCTGCCAGGTCAGATTTTTTCTGCGACCAGCCGGTAGCGGTTATGGCAATCAAAATTGCGAAAAATAATACTTTTTTCATGTTCGTTGTTTTTGTTAGTAAAAATCAGCTTATTAAGACACAAAAAAGATTTTCGTCATTCCACCCACGAATGCTGCAAAGATACGCAAACAAATCGGAATTGCCAAACGGAGACCTGCAAAGGGACGCAAAACGGGCAGCGAAAAGAGGTCACGAAAGCCGCAACAGCACCTCAGAAGACAATAATTGTCAATATTTTACACCATTATTGCAATTATATCGAAGAAAATGAGTATTTTTGCAATTTGAAATTCCGAAAACAGCAATACACATGTACGACAACGAACGCGGGCTCTACATCGCCCACTGCGCCGACGGCGCACTCGCCATCAACGGCAAAATGGCCAACCGCCACGGACTCATAGCCGGCGCCACCGGCACCGGCAAGACCGTCACCCTGCAGGTGATGGCCGAAAGTTTCTGCCAGGCAGGGGTACCCTGCTTTATGGCCGACATGAAGGGCGACCTGAGCGGCATCAGCCGTGCCGGCAGCATGAGCGGTTTCATCGAGAAGCGCAAAGACGAATTCGGCATCCCTAACCCCGATTTCCAAGCCTGTCCGGTGCGATTCTACGACGTCTACGGCGAGCAGGGGCACCCCATCCGTGCCACCATCTCGCAGATGGGTCCGCAGCTGCTGTCGCGTCTGCTGGGCCTCAACGACACCCAGGACGGCGTGCTCAACATCGTGTTCCGCATCGCCGACGAGAAAGGGCTGCTCATCCTCGACCTCAAGGATTTGCGCGCCATGCTCGACTACGTGTCGAAACATGCCAAGGAATACAGCAGCCAGTACGGCAACATCGCCGCTGCCAGCGTCGGCGCCATACAGCGCGCCCTGCTGCAGCTTGAAAACCAGGGTGCCAACCAGTTCTTCGGCGAGCCCTCGTTCGACATCCACGACCTGCTGCAGACCGAAGGCGGCAAAGGCATCATGAGCGTGCTCGCCGCCGACAAGCTGATGATGCAGCCCAAGCTCTACAGCACCTTCCTGCTGTGGCTCATCTCGGAGCTCTACTCCACCCTGCCCGAGGTGGGCGACCAGGCCATGCCCAAGCTGGTGTTCTTCTTCGACGAAGCCCACATGCTCTTCGAAGACACCAGCAAAGCGCTGATTGACAAGATAGAGCAAGTCATCCGACTGATACGCAGCAAAGGCGTGGGCATCTACTTCATCAGCCAGCTGCCCACCGACATCCCCGACAACATACTGGGCCAGTTAGGCAACCGCGTGCAGCACGCCCTCCGCGCCTATACCCCGCGCGACCAGAAAGCCGTGAAGACCGCCGCCGAAACCTTCCGCGCCAACCCCGCCTTCAAGACCGACGAAGCCATCACCGCCCTCGAAACCGGCGAAGCCCTCGTCAGCTTCCTCGACGAGAAAGGCGCTCCCGGCATCGTGCAACGCGCCAAAGTGCTCTTCCCCCTGTCGCAGATTGGCGCCATCAGCGAGGCCGAACGCCGCGACATCATCAGCCGCAGCACCATAGGCCACAAATACGACACCATGATAGACCGCGAAAGCGCCTACGAGCAGCTGATGGCCATGCAAGAAGCCCAGAACCTTCCCGCCGAGAAAGAGGCCGCCGGCAGCAAGCCGGCCAAAGCCGACGGCGACAGCAAAGCATCGGGCAAGAAGAAAAGCAGCCTGGTGAGCAAGATCATCAAAGCCGTCATCACCGCCGTCACCGGCACCCTGGCCACCATACTGGGCACCGCCGTCAGCGACAAAGTGAGCGGCAAGAAAACCAAGTCGCGCACCTCCACGACCCAAAAAATCGTCAAAAACACCACCTCGGCAGCCACGCGCACCATCACCCGCGAGCTGAGCCGCGACATTCTGGGCAACCTCATCAAATAAGCCCCCGCCGACAGAATCATTCACAACAAGATAAAACACAAATCAACAAAGACATATCATGAAAAACAGCAAAACCCTTTGGATTATTTTAGGCCTTGTCGCCCTCATCGCCGTATGGGCCGTCAGCGCCAACAACAAGATGACCGCCAAATCCGAGAAAGCCAAGAGCGCCTGGGGCGATGTGCAGGCCGACTACCAACGTAGGAAAGACCTCGTGTCGCAAGCCATCAATGTGGTGAAAGGCGCCGGCAACTACGAAGCCGAAACCCTGGAAGCCGTCATCAAGGCCCGCAACAACGTCATAGACCTCGACAAAGAAGACCTGACCGAGGAAAACATCAGCAAGTTCCAGGCCGCCTACGACCGCATGTCGCAAGAGATGACCAAAGCCATCAACGTCACCGTGGAGCGCTATCCGGAGCTGACAGCCACCAAGAGCTATCAGGAGTTCCAGACCCAGCTGGAAGGCTGCGAGAACCGCATCAACGTGTCGCGCAAGAAATTCAACGAAGCCGTACAGTCATACAACGTAACCATCAAACGCTTCCCCAACAGCATCGTTGCTGGCATGTTCGGTTTCGACGAGATGGGTTATTTCCAGGCCTCGGAAGGTGCCGACCAGGCTCCCTCGACCGAGTCGTTGCTCTAAACCACAGCGTCCATCATGCTTCGTACCAACCCTTTCCGCCTGATTGCCATCCTTTTGGTCCTGCTGTTGCTGTCGCTGACAGTGGCGGCACAGGGCGACTACAACACCCCAGGGTGGTTGCCTCAAAAAGAGAACCATCTGGTGTATGACTACAGCGGCATCCTGAGCGGCGAGCAGCGCGAGACGCTCGAAAAAAGGCTGCAGGACTTCAACGACAGCACCTCGAACCAGATTGTCGTCATGATCACCCCCGGTTTCGGCGGCAACGACATCAGCTCTTTCGCCTTCGAAGTGGGCGACAAATGGGGCATCGGACAGAAATCGCTGAGCAACGGCGTCATCATCGTTGTCAAGCCCAAGGACGCCACCTCCGGCGAGGTAGAGATAGCCCCCGGGATGGGCTTGGAAGGTGCGCTGCCCGACATCTTCTGCAAGCGCATCATCGAAGACCAGATGATACCGCGCTTCCGCGAAGACGACTACTACGGCGGCATTGTGGATGCCCTCGATGTCATCATGCCCGTGTGCGCCGGCGAGTACAGCTACGAGAAGTACAAGGAAGACCACGAAGCCTCGCCATGGGCCATACTCATCTTTCTCGGCATCATAGGCATAGTCGTGTGGATCGGGACGCGTCGCGAAGGCAGTGGCGGGGGCGGAGGACACCTCAGCGGGGGGTCCTTCAATGGCGGCACCTACTACGGCGGATCGTCGTGGAGCAGCTGGGGCGGGTCGTCGGGCAGCTCGCGTGGCGGCTTCGGCGGCTTCGGCGGCGGCAGTTTCGGTGGCGGCGGTGCCAGCGGACGCTGGTAGCCCACAGCCAAGAAAAAGCAGCACCCTCCCGTGATAGGTTCCAACAACCCCACACCATACCTGCAGGGATGTTGAGCTTTTGCCACATCAAGGCAATTTACAGAAGTACTCTTATTAACAATTGTTGAAAAAAAGCGACACATTTTTTCGTTCCGACTGCAAATTTAGCACTAACTTTGCAGTCGGATTTGCATATGTTCCAACCCGAAAAAAAACGCATAAAAATATGAGATTCATTATCAACAGTCAGTTATTCCTGAAGCACCTCAATGCTCTCAACGGCGTCATCACCAACAACAACACCGTCCCCATCGTTTCCTGTTTCCACATGCATTTGGAAGGAAACCTGTTGACCATCAAGGCCACCGACCTTGAGACCACCCTTGTCACCACCATCGAATTGGAGAATGCCAAGGTGGAAGGCATCGACGCCATCGCCGTACCCGCCAAGCTGATGATCGACATGCTCAAATCCATGGACGACGCCCCCATCAACTTTGCCGTCGACGCAAGCAATTTCGGCATCGAGATCAGTTCAGGAGAAGGCAAATACCGTTTGGCGGGACAGAATCCCGAGACCTTCCCCGCCATGCCCAACATGGCCGAAACCGTGCAGACCGTCATGCCCGCCTCCCTGCTGGTCAACGCCATCAACAAGACCTCTTTCGCCGCCTCCACCGACGAGATGCGTCAGCAAATGTCGGGCATCTTCTGCGACCTTACCGCCGAGAATATCACCTTTGTGGCCACCGACGCCCACAAACTGGTGCGCTATCGCCGCAACGACGTCCACGCCAACGAGGCCGCCAATTTCATCCTGCCCCGCAAGCCCATCTCGCTGGTCAAGAACATTTTGAGCAGCAACAAGGAAGACGTCGACGTCACCGTTGACTACAACAACACCAACGTCTTCTTCACCTTCGAGAACTTCAAGATTGTATGTCGCCTCGTCGACGGCAAATATCCCAACTACGAAGCCGCCATCCCGAAGGACAACCCCAACAAGCTGACCATCGACCGCAACACGTTCCTCAACACGCTGAAACGCGTCAGCCTCTTTGCCAACCAGTCCACCCATCAGGTGCGCCTCTCTATCACGGAACGCGACCTCAAAATCTCAGCCGAGGACCTCGAGTTCTCTAACGATGCCCACGAGACCATCCCCTGCAGCTATGACGGCGAGCCCATGGAAATAGGCTTCAACGCCAGATTCCTCGCCGAAATGCTCAGCAACCTCGACACCGAGCAGGTCCTCATGGAGCTCTCGCACCCCAGCCGTGCCGGCATCCTCTTCCCCATCAACGATGACGACCAGGCCAACAACGAGGACATCCTGATGCTCGTCATGCCCGTCATGCTTGCCAACTGACACGCATCTATTTTATACCCTATATACACATCTTCTTTCATTCAAAAAATCCTGCCCACACAGCAGGATTTTTTATTGTTAATGTTACATATAACAAAAAAGTTCGTATCTTTGCAACCGCTATGAGTAAAAAATCGAAACGCAACAGCAAGATAAACCTTTGGGCAGGAAGAACTTCCACGGTTTTCAGCATCATGTTGGTATTGTTCGTCTTTGGCCTCCTGATGTTCGTCGAGTACCATTCCTACAAAGCCACCCACGAGATGCAGGAACGCATTGCCTATCAAGTAGACCTCAATGCCGAAACCACCGAAGAGGAGGCCCTAAGCCTGCGCGAAGAGCTGCTCCAGTTGGAATATGTCAAGGCGGTAGACTATATTTCCGCCGAAGAGGCCGCCCGGCTCTTTTCCGACGAAATCGACGAGGATTTCCTGTCGCTGCTTGACAGCGTCAACCCCCTCTACCCCACCCTCATGGTCACCTTCAAGGCCAGCAGCAACCCTCAACGCATCACCGAGTTGCGCAACCAGTTCGAGAAAGAAGTCAAAGAGTATACCAACGTCGACGGAGTCACCTATCATGAGATGATGCTCAACGACCTGAGCCAGATATTCTACAAGCTATCGTGGATTCTCATCGTCTTCGTCGTGCTGCTGCTCACCGTGTCGATAGCGCTGATCAGCACCACCATCAAGATCGCCCTCCAGAACCGTCGTTATTCCATACAGACCATGAACATGGTGGGTGCCAAGATGGGCTTCATCACACGCCCCTTCCTGTGGCGCAGCGTCATCTACGGTTTCCTCGGAGCCCTGCTGGCCACGCTGCTCATCTTCGCGTCGGTGTATATCTTCAACAAGCAGTTCCATCTGGCCCTGTTCCACCCACGCTATTTCAACGGCTACATTGTCCTCGTCGCCGTCCTCTTCGTGGTGGGCATCTCGATTTCGTTCCTGGCCACCTATTTCTCGGTGCACAGCCACCTCAGAGCCAAGACCGACCAAGACTATTGATAGCATACCATACATTCAGAAAACACACATAATTCCATGAACAACAATAAGAAAAACACAACCGAGCGCACCGTGGCCAGCAGCAAGGCCAGCAGCGCCCAACTCGGTAAAGAGAATACCAAGACGCTGGATTTCGCTTTCGGAACCATGAACTATATCCTCCTTGTGGCAGGTGTCGTTCTGTTGGGCATAGGCTACATCCTGCTCAGCGGCGGCGGCAGCGACGACCCCAACGTCTTCAACCACGCCATGTTCGACAGCCGCCGACTGGTGGTGGCTCCGCTGATGATCGTCATCGGTCTCATCGTGGAAATCTGCGCCATCATGTTCCGCCCCAAAGAGAAAGAGAAACCGACCACCGACGAAGCATAAAACCATCATATTGGCGACTGATTCACAAACATATAATTAACAAACAGAAACAAACGCCTGTCCGACGACAGGAACACAAACAGCCCCACATCGCATGGATTGGATACAAGCCTTGATTCTTGGCATCGTCCAAGGACTTACAGAATATCTGCCCGTCAGCAGCAGCGGACACCTCACCATTGGTTCAACACTCTTTGGCGTCGACGGCGAAGCCAACCTCACCTTCAACATCGCCGTGCATGTTGCCACCGTACTCAGCACCTGCTGCATACTCTGGAAAGAGATCGTATGGATTTTCAAAGACCTATTCCAATTCAAATGGAACGAAGGGACACGCTATGCGGTGAATATCATCATCTCGATGATCCCTATCGGCATCGTGGGCATCCTGCTGAAAGACAAGGTTGAAGAGATCTTCAACCCCGAAACGTCGGCCAGCATTTTCGGCAATTCGCTGTTCATCGTGGGCTGCTGCCTGATGCTCACCGCGCTGCTACTCACTTTCAGCTACTTTGCCAAGCCGCGCCAAAAGGAAAACATCTCACCGCTACATGCTTTCATTATTGGCATCGCCCAAGCCTGCGCTGTGCTGCCCGGCCTGTCGCGTTCGGGAAGCACCATTGCCACGGGCTTGATGCTGGGCAACAAGAAAGAGCGCCTGGCACAGTTCTCCTTTCTGATGGTGATACCCCCCATCCTGGGCGAAGCGCTGCTTGATTTCAAAGACCTTATAGGAGGCGAAGCCGCCGCCGAAGGAGCCACCACCGACATAGGCACCTTCCCGCTCATCGTGGGTTTCCTGGCTGCCTTCGTGGTGGGATGTCTGGCCTGCAAGTGGATGATTAACATCGTCAAGAAAGGCAAACTCATCTGGTTCGCCATCTATTGCGCCGTGGTCAGCCTCATGGTCATCATACTTCCCTACATCTTCTAAACCCTGTCCTGCCCAGCAGGCGAACGAGAAAACGCTATCCCTGTCATGTCAGAAAAGCCCGGAGTCGTCATACCCATTGACAAGCCTGTGGGTTGGTCATCCTTTCAGGTGGTCAACAAGCTGAAGTGGCATATCAAACGGACTTTTGGGCTGAAGAAATTCAAGATAGGACATGCGGGGACCCTCGACCCGTTGGCCAGCGGATTGCTGCTGGTATGTGTGGGCAGCGCCACCAAGCGCATCGAGGAGCTGCAAAGCGGCGAGAAAGAATACAGCGGCACGATGGTGCTTGGCGCCACCACGCCGTGCTACGACCTGGAGCAAGCCATCGACCATTATTACCCCATCGACAAGATAGACCTTGCCGCCGTGGAAAAAGCCCGGGCAACATTTATTGGCGACATCGAGCAGACACCCCCCATGTTTTCGGCCGTAAAAGTCGATGGACAGCGAGCCTACGTGACAGCGCGAGAAGGCGAAGAGGCCGCTATTGCCCCGAAGAGGGTGACGATATACGCCTTCGACATCACCGCGTTCCGACCCGGAGACCCATCGGCGGTCGAAGCAGCAGCACTGCCTACGGCAGCAACGCCTACACCACAGCCCGACAGCACCCCCACTGGCAAAGCGCCCCACCTCTACCGCAATCCGCGAGGCATCGTCCCCGAAGGGTTGCCGCAGATAGATTTCCACATCACTTGCGGCAAAGGCACCTACATCCGCAGCATCGCCCGCGACATGGGACAGGCGTTGGACTCAGGAGCTTTCCTTGCCGCCCTGCGCCGCGAACGCATCGGATCGTACACGGTGGCACAAGCCCTTGCGCTTGACGACATAGAAGCAGTGATTACGCCCGATAACAGCACATACAACATCCTTTCAACACTGTAAGCCCCCTTAACAGGAGCAGCCGCCGGCCACATCAGGCCACGGCACCATTATGTTAAACAGCACTTCACGGCGCATAAGTCCAAATAGCTGATTTGACATAGAATACCCCCTTCTTTTTATAGAAAAATGTTAAAAAACTTGACTTTCGGGTCAAAATTGTGTATCTTTGCAAAATTCAATACAAAGAATACAATAAAAAGAGCCTTGTCAAGGGACCTCCACGCCGCACAAAGAAGGAACTTTCCACTCAAAAAAAGGAACCTTCCCCCATGCAAAAAGGAACCTTCCCCCATGCAAAAAGGAACCTTTCCCCGCGCAAAGGGAGACCCAATATATCATCATCCAATCCGAAAACAATAATTTTTGACGCATGATAAACACCCTCTATTCCACAATGAAGTTGTCGCAGTTCAAGTATAACTTGCCTAAGGAACTGATAGCAGAAAAACCCTCCAAGCTGCGCGACGAAGCCCGACTGATGGTGCTGGACAGAAAGACACAGAGCATCCGTCACGAGCTCTTCAAAGACCTCATCAACTATGTTGACACCGACGACGTGGTGGTGGTCAACAACACCAAAGTCTTTCCCGCCTTGCTGAAGGGTGAGAAAGAGAAAACAGGCGCGCAGATCACCGTCTTTCTGCTCCGCGAGCTGAACCCCGAGACGCGGCTGTGGGACGTCGTTGTAGACCCCGCGCGCAAAATCCGTATAGGCAACAAGCTCTATTTCGGCGACAGCGACGCCTTAGTGGCAGAAGTGATAGACAACACCACCTCGCGAGGACGCACCATTCGTTTCCTCTTCGACGGCACACACGACGAATTCATCCGCCTGATCAAGAGCATGGGACAGACGCCGCTGCCCGACGAGCTGCGTGCGATGCGCGACATCACCGCCGACGACAAAGAGCGCTACCAGACCATCTACGCCAAAGTGGAAGGCGCCGTAGCCGCTCCCACCGCCGGACTCCACATCAGCCGCGAGCTCATGAAACGTTTCGAAATCAAAGATGTGAAATGGGCCGAGCTGACGCTGCACGCCGGCATCGGCAACTTCAAGCCCATCGAGGTGGAAGACCTGAGCAAGCACCGCATGGACAGCGAAGAGATGCACATCGACGAGAAATGCTGCAACATCATCAACCAGGCCAAGCAGGAAGGACACAAGATCTGCTGCATAGGTACCACCACGATGAAAGCCATAGAGACCGCCGTCACGATACCCGGCAAGATAAGCCCCTACGACGGCTGGAGCAACAAATTCATCTATCCTCCCTACGATTTCACCATTGCCGACATGATGGTGACCAATTTCCACCCCTCCATGTCGTCGATGTTCATCATGGCGTCTGCCTTTGCCGGCCCCGAGTTCCTGATGCAGGCCTACCAGGTCGCCATCAAGGAGAAATACAAATTCCACACCTATGGCGATGCCATGCTGATTCTCTAACCACCCTTCAACCTCCTATTCCCGCTTCCATGACACCCCTTGCCGAAATACTGCGACCTACGACGCTCGACAACTACATAGGCCAGCAACACCTGGTTGGTCAAGGTGCCGTGCTGCGCACCCTCATCGAGAGCGGCAAAATCCCCTCCATGATATTCTGGGGGCCTCCGGGCATCGGCAAGACCACCCTGGCCATGATTATCAGCAACACCCTTCAGCGCCCCTTCCACACGCTCAGCGCCATCAGCAGCGGCGTGAAAGAGGTACGCGAAGTGATAGAGCAAGCCAAAAAAGAGGAAAATGCCATTCTCTTCATCGATGAAATCCACCGCTTCAACAAGTCGCAGCAGGATTCGCTCCTCGGTGCCGTAGAACGCGGAACCATCACCCTGATTGGTGCCACCACCGAGAACCCCTCCTTCGAGGTCATCTCAGCACTGCTGTCGCGCTGCCAGGTCTACATCCTCAAGGAATTCGGCAAAGAAGAGATGGAACAGCTGATAGCAGCCGCCGTAAAGCACTACGCCGAGCAGGGACGCACCATCGAGGTTCGCGAAAACGAGGCGCTGATGCGCCTCAGCGGCGGTGACGCCCGCAAGCTACTCAACGCCTTCGAGCTGGTAGTCAACCGCGACCCCGCAAGCACCGTGGTCATCGACAACCAGAAAGTGGTCAACGTCATACAGCAGAACATGGCCTTCTACGACCGCCAAGGCGAGATGCACTACGACATCATCAGTGCCTTCATCAAATCGATGCGCGGCAGCGACCCCAACGGCGCCGTCTACTGGCTGGCGCGTATGATAGAAGGTGGCGAAGACCCCGTCTTCATCGCCCGTCGCATGCTCATTTTTGCAAGCGAAGACGTCAGCAACGCCAACCCCAACGCCCTGCTGCTGGCCAACGCCTGCTTCGAGGCCGTCACCAAGATAGGCTATCCCGAATGCCGCATTACCCTCTCGCAATGCGCCATCTACTTAGCCAACTCGCCCAAGAGCAACAGCACCTACATGGCCCTGGCCAACGCACAGCAGGCCATACGCCGCACCGGCGACCTGGCCGTGCCGCTGCACCTGCGCAACGCCCCCACCAAGCTGATGAAAGAGATAGGCTACAGCGACGGATACAAGTACGCCCACGACTATCCAGGCAACTTCGTGGAACAGGAGTTCCTGCCCGACGCACTGCGCGGAACCAAATTCTACGAACCCGGCGACAACGCCCGCGAAAACGAGACACGCAAACTCATGCAATGGCGCTGGAAAGAAAAGTACGGCTATTAAACCTTGAAAAACAACTCCTACCACCGTGATTACCGACCGGAAGACATACATTCAATATCGCAAAGCAGACCTGCGCGCCTATCAGGTGGAGCGGCTCACGTTCTACCGCTGGCGCTGGATGGACTGCCTACGCTTCCAACTGAGGCTGCGCAAGATTGAATGGCTGTACAACACCATGAAAGGACGTCCGCTGCGACGCCTGCGGTGGTTTCTGCTCGAAGTCGTCAATCACCGTCTCGCCACACGGCTGGGATTCTCTATTCCGAAGAACGTCTTCGGCCCCGGGCTCTGCATCGTGCATCCCGGCACGGTGGTGGTCAACCCCTCCGCCAAGGTGGGGAGCTACTGCCGCATCCATCCAGGCACCTGCATCGGCGACTACGACGGAGTGCCCACCCTGGGCGACTACGTATACCTCGGCCCCGGAGCCAAACTCTACGGCAACATCACCATCGGCAGCCGAGTTGCCATCGGTGCTAATGCCGTGGTCAACAAATCCTTCCCCGACGATGTCACCCTGGCCGGCGTGCCCGCCCGTATCGTCAGCCATACCGATTCCCTTTCGCAAGGAGTGTTCCCCAAGACACTGACAACCAACAAATGACAACACCCATGGCCGACGCACTGCTTACCATAGAAAATCTGACCAAGTCGTTTGGCGACAAGTTGCTGTTCGAAGACATCAGCTTCGGCATCAACGCAGGGCAAAAGACGGCCCTCATAGCCCGCAACGGCTACGGCAAGAGCACGTTGCTCAACATCATCACCGGCAAGGAGCTGCCCGACAGCGGCAAAGTCACCTTCCGCGGCGACACGAAGATGGCCTACCTGCCGCAGAACCCCGACTTCCACGCCCACCAGACGGTGCGCAGCTTCGTGGAAGCCGCCGAGCGACCCGAGACCATCGAGCCCTGGGACTTCGAACAACGCATCAGCGAGGTGCTGTCGCGCTTGGAAGTGGACCGCCTGCTGGATCGCGACATGGAGACCCTTAGCGGCGGCGAGCAGAAAAAGGTGGCTCTCAGCCGCATCCTTATCGACGACACCAACCTGCTGCTGCTCGACGAGCCCACCAACCACCTTGACATACAGATGATAGAATGGCTTGAAGAGTTTCTCGGCAAACAGCGGTTAGCCATACTGATGGTGACCCACGACCGTTACTTTCTAGACCACGTCTGCGACGACATCATAGAACTCGACAACAGCCGCCTCTACCTGTACCGCAGCAGTCGCGGCGACACCGACATGCACCACGAAAGCCCCTTTGCGTACTATCTGGAGAAGAAAGCCGAGCGCCAATACAACGAGCGCGCCGAGGTGGAGAAAGCCAAGAGCCTGTACCGCAGCGAGCTGGAATGGATGCGCCGCATGCCACAGGCCCGCGGCACCAAGGCCCGTGCCCGCATCGACGCCTTCTACGAACTGGAGCAGAAAGCCCACACCCGCTTCGAGCAGGAACGTGGCGAGCTCAGCGTCAAGACCGAACGCATCGGCGGCAAGATACTGGAGCTCTACAACGTCAGCAAATCCTTCGATGGCCGCAAGATGGTCGACGACTTCACTTTCACCTTCAAACGCGGCGAGAAGATAGGCATCGTAGGTCCCAACGGCGTGGGCAAGAGCACTTTTCTGAGCCTCATCACCGAGCAGCTGCGACCCGACAGCGGTCGCGTGGTGGTGGGACAGACCATCCAGTTCGGCATCTACAGCCAAGGGGGCATGAAAGGCAAGGACGACCGTCGCGTCATCGACATCATCCGCGACGTGGCCGACGTGATAGAACTTGAAGGCGGCAGGGAGATGAGCGCCCACCAGTTCCTCAGCTATTTCGGCTTCGACGACATGACACAGTACAACTATCTGGGCAACCTCAGCGGCGGCGAACGGCGGCGGCTCTATCTGCTCACGGTGCTGATGTCGAACCCCAACTTCCTGATCCTCGACGAGCCAACCAACGACCTCGACATCTACACGCTGGGGCTGCTGGAGCGGTTCCTGATAGGCTACAAAGGCTGCCTCGTCATCGTCAGCCACGACCGCAGCTTCATGGACAATATCATCGACCACCTCTTCGTCTTTGAAGGCGACGGACACATACGCGACTACCACAGCAACTACAGCCAATACTTGGCCATGAAGCAGCAGATCGAGCGCCAGCTGCAGAAACAGAAAAAAGAAGAGAAGCCCCGCTACGAGCGCACACGCAACGACAAGCCCCGCGCCACCTACAAGCAGCAGAAAGAATACGAGCAGCTCACCGCCGACATCGACACCCTCACGGCCGAGCGCAAAGAGCTGGAACAGAAGCTTTCGGGCGGCACTGCCAGCGCCGACGAAATCACACAAGCCTCGCACCGCATTGGCGAAGTCATCGCCCTGCTCGACGAAAAAGAACTCCGCTGGCTCGAACTTGACGAACTCATCAACCCATAAAGCCACCACCGACAGGCTTAGGTTCCGTAGCCACGGACATCACCTTAGGAAAAACACCAAAACCATGAATACCATAGAAACACTCACCGCTGCCGCCGAGAAAAACAACCGCGAACTGACCCTCGGCGCACTCAGCGAAATGATCAAAAGCCTTTCGCCCGAAGCATACAACAGCATCATCATCGACAACGCCGTGGCTATCAAGCGCTACAACTACTGCTACATCAATGCCTTCACTCAGAGCGTGAGCCACAAGAGCGACAAGCGCACCGCCGCCATCGACGGGACCCTGAAAGAGACCCTCCAAGACCTCGCCACGGCCGCCGAGACGCAAAGCCAGCCCTACATTCCCTTGCAGGACCGCACCCTCATCCTGCTTATGGAGCAGGCACCGAAAGTCTCCGAGGGCGGCTTTTTCAGCGCCGCGCGCAAGAAGATGAGCGAGCTTGTCAACGGCGGACGCACCGTCGAACACCGCCACATCACGCTGGCCGAGAGCGACGGCCACATCGCCAAAGAGCAGAGCCCCTATGCCGTAGCCGCAGAATGCAGCGTCAGCGTGTGTCCCGAATGCAAGAGCCAAGGCACCATAGAGCAGAAAGACAAAGACGGCGTGGTCAGCGTTGTGGAATGTCCCACCTGCAAAGGCCGTGGCCACATAGGCACCCTCTCCTACTTCACCCCCGTGGTCAACGAGAAACGCGTCACCATCGTCCGCTGCTTGGAAGGCAGCATCGAGAACCTGAAGACCAGCACCTTGGAAGCCCATAAAGGCGATGACACCACGCCAGTGCGGATGCTGACGCACTACAACGGCACCGACAAAGAGACATTCGACCCCTACATCACCCCCTACCTCGACACGCTGCGCGACAAGACAGGCGCCCTCAACGCCCTCGAGGAGATATACTACCGCATCATACCCTGCTTCACCTTCAACTACCGCAACGTGCTCACCGGCGAGATCCGCATGGGCGTGCTCGTCGACCCCTTCGTCAATCCCGAACTCGTGTTGTCGCTCGACAGCACCAGCCGCAAGATCTTCAGCGGCATGAAGAACAGCCTGAAAAACGTCAACAACTTCCTGGGCAGCATAGGCAAATCGACCGCCTACAAAGACAAGGAAGACCTGAAGCGCACCATCCGGCTGCTCATCGCCATCGCCGTTGCCGACGGCGACGTCAGCGACGAAGAGAAGAAAGCCCTCACCCTCACCATCCGCAACATGGACAACCTCACCACCTCCGAGCAGGAGCAGATGCTGCAGCTTTTAGGGCAGAAAGACAGCTCTTTCCTCACCGACAGCGACTTCGTCTTCCATTTCAAGCCCAATGCCGAGGAGACCCTGACCCGCATGCAAGACATTGCCGCCGCCAGTGACGGCATCACCGACGAAGAGCGCACCCTCATCGAGCGTCTGCGACTCTCCATCTGACGTATATACTATAAATGACTGTTCTCCGGCCGCCAAGCCCGGACGGCATATCCCGTTGGGATTCGGACAACAGAAACGACTCTTCCCCGTCGGGGTTGCTTCCGACAGAGCCTTAAAACCCCTGTCTTAATGGGAGTCTTTCTCGGCGGGGACCGGCTTCCCCTGCAAGGCGTTCACCTCGTGGCGCAGTTGCCTTACCTCGTTCTGCATGGCGCGCCATTCCTCTTCCGACACTACGATAGTGCCATCCGACGATAAGTCGGTAGAATCCTGCAGCCCCAAATAAATGATTTCCCGCTGCTTAGTGTCATCTTTACTTCCTGTGACGAACCTACCCAAGAGCAACAACATCAGCGCTACCAGCGCCACTACCAACAGGATACCTATCAAAACGCTCTTTCTGTGTTGATTTTCATTATACTCGTACATGGTTGTATTGTTTAT
The DNA here is from genome assembly GCA_946542135.1 of uncultured Bacteroidales bacterium. Classification (GTDB taxonomy): domain Bacteria; phylum Bacteroidota; class Bacteroidia; order Bacteroidales; family P3; genus Colimorpha. The sequence continues at coordinate 5,503 of CAMNKG010000010.1, read as the reverse complement.
TGTTAAATGTGTAAACCTCGTTGTTGGTCTCTGAAAAAAACACCGCGATGTTTTATTGCTAAGGACTACTCCCTTCGCGAAATCAGATGCAAAAATACAAAGAATTCCCATAACGGCAAAATAAAATTTGTCACACCCTACAGGACACGCGAGCGCCTGCGGGAACAGGAGGGCAGGAAATGACGTTTCGAAGAAGACGGCCCGCGACGTCCGCCGTTCGTCAGTCGTGCCGCACAATATATTGTGGCTGTCTGCGTTACTTTTCTCAAAAAACACACAGTCAACACAAGCATTAATCATCCAAACCAATGTTTATGAACAGAAAGTCATTACCATTACTAATAGTCATGGCCGCATTGCTGTGGGGTTTTGCTTTGCCGGCGGCGGCGCAGACCACCAAGAAAAGCAACGGGAAGGTCAGCATATACGGATTCTCCAACCTCAACAGCATCGTGCACTATCTCGATGCCATCTGCCCACTACCCTTCGGCGCAGCTGGCGAGATTGTGTCGTGCAAACTCGCCGACGACTATGTGGTCTTCGAATCCGTTGTAGACGAGGGGATTGTCAATATCGATGCCCTTAAGGACAATCCCGACGCCGTCAGGAAAAACCTGGAATCCACCGTGACCAACGCCACAGACTATTTGGACACCCTCTACAACATGATGGCCGATCAGGGGAAAGGCTACAAACTGACCTACAGAGGAAAAACATCGGGAAAGACCTTCACCATCTCGCTGACAGGCAAGCAGATGAAAGAGCTGGTCAGCAAGCCGTCGAAGGCATCGAACCCGTTAGAGGTTCTCACCAACCTCGTTGAGGTCACCAACATTCAGATGCCCATGACCATTGCCGAAGGGCTTATAATCGACAAGGTCTACGTCGACGACAAATACTTCGTCTACAACTGCGTCACCGACGAGGAGCTATACAGCATCGACCTTTTGAATAGCAATTTTGCTGAAACAGAATTCGATGTGCGCGACATCGTCGACTTCACCGACCCCACCGTCGTCAACACCCTCGAGACATGTGTAGCAGCAAACAAAGGCTTGGCCTACCGCTATGTGGGCAACAAAAGCGGCAAAACAGCCACGATGGCCTTCTCGGCGAGCGACATCAAGAAGGCGCTGAAGCAGTCCGCCAAATAAGACGCCCTACACGGCAGGCAACGTCAATAACAGGTCGGCGACCATCCGTCAACAGATTCAAAGCTTTTTTGTATATTTGCAGTAGTTCAGTTATGGCGCTGAAACATGACAGATAACAACAAATCAATGTACTGCAAACGAAATAGCTTGCTTATTGGCGTAGGAATTGTGCTGCTTTTGGCTTTGTCCTCGTGTGGCGGGCGCACTGGTGGGTGTGCTCCAGCCAAGCGTGGTGTGTACCATTGGAAGACAACGTACAACCCGACGGCATGGGAGCGGCAATGGATGCGCGAGCACCGTGTGGACAAGTTGTACATCAAGTTGTTCGACGTGAAGCCTGGCAGCGAGGAGAGCTACCCCGACTGGACCATGGTTCCGGCGGCAAGCACCACGTTCCTGCAGCCGCTGCCTGAAGATATGGAGGTGGTACCGGTGGTTTACATCACCGTCGAAGCCATCCGCGGCCTGGGCGACGACACGCGCCGCTATGCTGAACTGATAGTGGGCCGCATCGATGACATGATGAAGGACAATGACAAAGAGGACTACGGCGAAGTGCAGATAGACTGCGACTGGACACAGCAGACCGAGAGCGCCTATTTCCGACTGGCTGCCGACATCCGCAGTCTGCTCCACGCACGCCACATCGCCTTGAGCGCCACCGTGAGGCTGCACCAGCTGCGCAGGCTGGAGCCATCGGCGGCAGACACCGGCGGAGCCACCCCTACCCTGCCCTTTGACCGCATGCTGCTGATGTGCTACAACACCGGACAGCTGCAGCAACCCAACACCGAAAACTCCATCCTGGACTACGACGACGTGAAGCCCTATCTGCGGCAATACCATTCGCACCGCCTTCCCCACACCGACGTGGCCTTTCCCGTCTACGGATGGGGTGTAGAATTCGACAGCAAGGGCAATTTCCGCAGGCTCGTCAATTCGCAACAGCTTGATGCCGAGCGGAAACAAGCCAACGGCAACAGCCTCCGCGAAGAGTGGGGCGACATGCAGGAAATAGTCCGCACACAGCAAGCACTTCCGGTGCTCGACAGCCTCCACACCACCATCCTTTACCATCTTGACTCTACCAATCTCTCAAAATACAGCTATGAAGACATTGAAACCATTTATTCTCGTTAGCCTGCTGCTGTGCGGCCTCCGCGCCATAGCCTGCGGGCCATGGTACTATACCGCCGACGACAACGACATCTACCGTCTGCTGCCCTATGGCGCCGAAGGTCCCGCGGTGGCACTGAGCCCCGATTTCAGCAGAGAGAACCTGCTGCTGTGGAGCAAACAGACTGGCTGCAAAGACACTGCCGCCATACGCCAAGCCATCTACAAAGGCACGCTGCAAGACTGGCAGCAGCTGTATCAGCAACCCGACAACAGCACCACGTCGGGCTGGTTTGCCGCCAACCCCTTCGTCAAGCATCTCGTCAAGCGGCGCAACCGCGACGCCATCCAACTGCTCTATTTCTCAAAACAGTACGAGTCGCTGCGCCAAGCCAAAACCTCGCCATGGTACTACGACGGACGGAGCAAGAGCAAGGAAGACCGCCAGATACAGACACTCTACGACAGCGCCCGTCAGTGGCTGACGCACAACGGCAAGTCGAAATATGCCGACCGCTACCGTTTCCTGGCCATGAAATGCTGCTGGGCGAGCGGCGACGCGCAGAGCACCCTGGCGCTGTGGGAACAGATGAAGCACCAGCTCAAAGGCAGCATCTTCTATGCCGAAGCCGAAGACTACGCAGCCCGTTGCCTTTACCAGACAGGACGACGTGACGAAGCCTACGCCTTCTACCTGCAACGCGGCGACATCGCGTCGCTGATGCTTTTCAGCGACATGGACCTCGCCGCCCTGCTGGAGCTCGTGCTCCGCATCGCTCCTGAAAGCGATGTCATTCCCGTCGAGTTGCAGCGTATGCTTTTTGCGTTGGAGAACAACCCTTACGCCCTGAGCAACAAAATATGCCTGACCGGCTACGAAGACCACCGCAACGTGCTCCGCATAGCGCGCCAAGCCGCCCAGACCACCGTACGCAGCCGTCGCGCCATGTGGGCCTACACCGCCGCATGCCTGCTCGACTATGAAGGCAAACCCGCCGAGGCGCTGCGCGAGCTGGAAGGCATCGACAATCTGCCCTGCGACGACTTCCTGAAGCGGAGCATCCGCGTGCTGCGTTTCCACCTGCACAGCAAGACCGACAAGGTCGACGACGCCTTTGAGCGCTACGCCCTCGGCGAGTTGCGCTGGATGGACGGCGAGCTGCAGAAAGAATGGCAGCAGCTCAGCGCCGACGAGCGCAAGATGATGAGCCATCTGCAGTCCGTGAACACGGGATTTCTGTTCCGCAGCTGCTACATGTACGACGCCATGCGCCGCATCGTGCTGCCCGACAGCGTGGGCCTCAGCCACCGGCTGGCATTCAACGGGCGCCAAATCCGCGCCCTGCAACTGTCCAACATGGTGGAGAACCGCCTCATAGCCCTGGCCGACAACAAGGTCATCGCCGACGTGCGCCAAGGCCACAACGACCAGCCCTACCGCTGGAATGACGACCCCCGCGAGCATCCCGGATTCCAAACCTGGGGCTGGCTGCAATGGCTCGACCCCGACACCACGGGCGCCAACGGATACTACGAAGACAACACCTGGAACAGCCACGATTACTGCAACTGGATGTTCCTGCTCGCCGACAAAATGGATGCCGCCACCCTCGACGCCTACCGCAACCGGCAGCTGCACCCCCGCGACGACACTGACCGTTGGCTCAACGAGCGCGGCTACTTGGACGGCGACTATTGGGAAGACATCATCGGCACGCACTATCTGCGCGAAGGCAACTATGCCGCCGCCGTCGAACATCTGCGTCTGGTGTCGCCCACCTACCAGCAACGGATGAACATAGCGTTCCTCGTCGACCCCTTCAGCCTCACCGACAGAATTCCCTCCCACAACCGAAGCACCTACAAGCTGGAATTCGCCGAGCGCATGTCGGCACTGCAGCAAGAAATGATGTCGTCCGACCCTGACCGCAGCGGCTTGGCCATGCTGGAATATGCCATCGGGATGCGCAACAGCTACGACCAATGCTGGTATCTGACCACCTACGGCAAGACCGCCATACACCTTTTGGACCCCTCGCACCCCAGCGAGGACGACGAGTGGGCCTGGAAGGCCGAAGAGGTGGAGTGGAGCTGGGCACCCTTAGCACGGCTCACCGCCACCAACCACAAGTACAAGCTACACCAGAACGCCGTCGCCGACAGCTGGCAGCAGAAAGCCTTTGCCACCCTCAGGAGCGACGAGGCCAAAGCCAAAGCCTATGCCCGCATAGGAGAATACGCCACCGTGGTGAAGCGCTTCACTCGCACCGCCACAGCGCAGCACTTAGCGCTGGTTTGCGACGAATGGCGCAGCTACAGGCTGTAACCGCTGCCGCGGCAACGCGATGCATAAAAAAAACGGCTGCAACATGCGCAGCCGTTTTTTTTCTGTCATAACCATTCAGAAGTTGTATTTCACCATGGCGCAGAGGCGGTGGCCGAGCACCTGATGGAGGTTGTCGTCGTTGGGGACGGTGCCGTCGGAGGCGACATGTCCATAGGTGACACCCGTCAGTTCATACTCCAGACCGATGTTGAAGGCCTTGGTGTTGAAACTGACAGACGGTGCCAGCCGATAGATGCTGTTGATGTTTCCTATGCCCTTTTTCATGTAGAGCGCGGCGCTGGGTGCGGCACCGGCCAAGGTATAGTCTTTGTCGGCGAGGCCGAGGTTTTTCTGGTAGCCGAGGAAAAGGTTGGCGCGCCAGCGTGAGCCGACGCTGACATTGAGGTACGACACCGACGCCTGCATGGGGATGAAGGCCATGGCGCCATCGGCATCAATGGCGCGGGCATAGCCGCTGAGCATGTTGAGATGCGCCAGATTGCGGGCCAGCGTGCTGCGCATCTTGAGCGCAAAGAGTCCCGACAGCGGCGTATACTGGAAATAGAGCGTCGGCGACCACGACTGGCAACGGTTCTTGTCGAGGTGGTTGTAGAGTATATTGCCGGAAGCATCGACGCATGCCGACTCCTCTCGGATGAGAAGGTTGGTGTAGTCCATTCCCAACTGGGCATAGACCTCGCGCGTGCGGTAGTTGAGGCCCACGAAGAGTTCTGGCACCAACGAACGGTTGGCGTAGGCGGCACTTTCGCCGTCGGGGCCCGGCGAGGTGAACTGGTACTGCCACAAAGCGGCAGCGGTAAAGCCGAAATCCCGCGTCAGCGACAGCGTGTAGCGCAACTGTGGCGTGCGGCTGTGGGGACGGAAAGGAGCACCGGCAGCCATACCC
>CAMNKG010000009.1 GCA_946542135.1 uncultured Bacteroidales bacterium | reverse complement strand
TCGAATGGGATGCCAACGGCAGAACCTATAACGAGGCCGGCAACTATGTCGACACCGTTGAGGTTGCCGACGAGGCTACGGGTTGCAAACTCTACAGAGTCCTCAACCTGACCGTCCTTGGCACCTTCGTGAACGAAGAGTCCGTCAACGTCTGCACCACCTATGAAGGACCTGACGGCGTGACCTATCGCGAGACCCGTACCTTCGACGTTCCCTATGAAGGAACCTACGATGAGACCCAGTACTGCGATGCCATCACCCGCCGCACCTACAACGTGCTGCAGAACACCCTTACCGAACACTTCGTGCTGACCAATGCCGACTACACCTGGATGAACGGCACCACCTACACCACAAGCACCGACAATGTTTACTACGATGCTCCTGTGGCCGGTGGCGACTGCGACGATGTACACCTGCTGCGCCTCACGATGGTCGACCCAATCGCCGTCTGCGAGAACGCACTGCCCTACACCGTCACCTACGGCAACAGCACCTTCACCATCCCCGCTGACGCTGCCGACAACGGCACCCTCGGCAATGGTGACGATACCATCATCTACTACACCGTTCTGCGCAACACCACCCTCGCTGTTGCCCAGACCGCTTGCGACAGCTACACCTGGACCAATGGCAATGGCGAGACCTACACCACCAGCGGTGAGTATGTCTACACCACCACCAACGCCGCCGGTTGCGACAGCGTCGTCACCCTCGCACTGACCGTCAACGTCAGCACCGCTGAGACCGTCACCGAGGTGGCCTGCGACAGCTACACCTGGACCAACGGCGACGGCCAGACCTACACCACGAGCGGCAACTACACCTGGACCACCACCAACAAGGCTGGTTGCGACAGCGTCGTCACCCTCGCGCTGACCATCAACACCAATGCCGGCGTTGAACTGACCCAGACGGCTTGCGCCGAATACACTTGGGACCGTACGGGCCTCACCTACACCAACAGCACCAAAGCACCGGTCGTCAACGACTACACCGTCACCTTCACCGATGCTAACGGCTGCTCTGGCGACAGCGTCCTGCACCTCACCCTCAACCCGGTGAACGAGACCAACAGCGACCTCGTGGTCAATGAGGCTGGCTCCTACACCTACCTCGGCGTCATGTACACCGCTCCTTATGACGGCACCATCGACCATACCTTCCAGAACCAGTATGGTTGCGACAGCATCGACCATCTGCACCTCATCATCCCCATCGTCGCCGACGACCAGATTGTTGAGGTCAACGTCGAAGCTTGCGGCAGCTACACTTGGGAGGCTCCCGATGGCACGGGCCACACCTACGAATGGATGTCGCTCGCCGACCGCCAGAACCACGGTATGGCTATGTACAAGGATGTCACCGCCAACCAGTACATCTATACCTACCCGACCGATACCACCTTCGATGCCAACGGCGTCATGACGGCTGTCCGCGTGCTGCACCTCAACCTGCTTGAGGCTACCTACAGCACCGAGACCCTCAACGTCCCCGTCAGCCTGGGCAGCTACACCATCAACGGTTTCGACCACAACGGCAACGCCGCCAACGTCACCGTCACCTTCACCGCTGACAGCATCGGAACACCTATCGTCAGAACCGTAGGCGTCGGCTCGGTCGCTTACTGCAACGACTACCGCACCTACACCCTCAACATCATCGACAACTATGACACCACCGAGGTCTATGCCTGCGCCGACGAAACCACCTACGTGTGGAACGGCACCGACTATACCATCGGCACCCCGGGTCATACCTACTACTTCCGCCAGGTCGAGAACTCCGGCACGCTCAACGAGCTTGTCCACGTCCTCAAAGTCAACCAGCGCGCTGTCAACGCCACCACGGCTACCGCTACGGCTTGCGACAGCTACACCTGGACCGACGGCGACGGCCTGACCTATACCACCAGCGGTACCTATGTCTACAACTACACCGACGACAACCAGTGCGCTGCTTCCATGACCCTGAACCTCACGGTCAACTACAACAGCAACACGGCCTTCACCGATGCAGCTTGCGACACCTACACCTGGAACCGCAACAACCAGACCTACACCGCCTCTGGCGACTATATGTATAGCTACAACACCGCTGACGGCTGCGCCAGCACCGACACCCTCCACCTGACCATCAACAGCAACAGCAACCAGACCTTCACCCAGGCTGCTTGCAACAGCTACGAATGGGCTGCCACCGAGGGCGGCAACGGCACCACCTACACCACCAGCGGCACCTATACTTATAACTATACCGCAGCTAACGGCTGCCCGAGTGTCAACACCTTGAACCTGACTATCAACACGCCCACCGACCAGATCATCACCGAAACGGTGTGCGACAGCATGGAATGGCACAATGTCGTGTACAAAACCAGCGGCACCTATAGCTACGACTACACCAGCGATGCCGGCTGCGCCAGCACCGACCAACTGGTCCTCACCGTCAACAACGCTACCCACAACAGCGAGACGATGACCCAGTGCGACAGCTACGAGTGGAACGGTACTACCTACACCGCTACCGGCGACTACCAGTACAGCTACACCAACGCTGCCGGTTGCCCGAGCGTCGACACGCTGCATCTGACCATCAACGTCAACACCACCGGTGTCGAAATCACCGAGGTGGCCTGCGACGAGTACACCTGGACGATCAACAACCGTCTCTACAACACCTCGGGTGACTACACCGCTCGCACCACCGATGCCAACGGCTGCGCTGCCACCAACACGCTGCACCTGACCATCAACCACACCAGTAGCTACGACAGCATCCTCTACGTCAGCGACGGTTCTTACCGCTACACCTACCAGGATGCCCATCAGGAACTGTTCAGCGAAGGCGTCTACAACCTCACCGAGCATTACACCAATGCCGAAGGTTGCGACAGCACGCTCAACATCACCCTCAATGTCGGTACCGCTCTGCTTGGCGTCGACAATGTGGTCAGCTGCCACAACTACACCTGGCGCAACGGTGAGACCTACGTCTTCATCGACGCCGCCGAACGCGCTGCCAACCTCAACGCTGACAATGTGGAGCCTCTCTACAAGACCAGCAACGGCACCTATATCTACTACAACCCGACCTACACTGTGGAACGCGACAATGGCTACGACAGCGTCTACATGCTGGCCCTCACCCTCAACCAGAGCTACCAGGGCTACTTCGAGGCTACTGTCAACGTCAGCGACGCCACCTACAACTATGTCGATGCTGAACGTGGCATCAACACTGTCCTCAGCTTCGTCGAAGCCGCTGCCGAGCAGCAGAACTTCGTCAATACTGACAGCGTCTACGATGTACACTTCAACAATCCTGCCTACTGCGACGGCGTGATGACCGTGACGCTGCACCTGGTCAACAACTACCAGGCTGTCACCGCCGACAATGCCGACATCTGCGTAAGCCAGGATAGCTACACTTGGCGCAACCACACCATCAGCACCGCTACCAACGACTACGACAATGCCCACACCTATTATATCTACGATACCTTGGCTACCGGCATTATCGAATACATCGTCGTGAACCAGCACCCCATTACCTACGCCACCGAGCGCCGCACCGCTTGCGACAGCTACACCTGGTACGGTAACACCTTCACCGAAAGCACCTCCAACGCCACCGAGTATCTGCCCGCTGGCACCGTGGTCGACGGCGAAACGCTGATCTGTGACCGCGTCGTCACCCTCATCCTCACCATCAACCACAACACCAGCACCACCTACGATGTGGCTTCCTGCGAGAACTACATCTGGACTGCTGCCAACGGTGGCAATGGCGACAGCCTGACTGAGAGTGGCACTTACACCTACGACTACCTGACCGCTCAGGGTTGCCCGAGCACCAACACGCTGAACCTTACCATCAACCACAACACCAGCACCGAGTACACCGTCGACGCTTGCGACAGCTACACTTGGACCGCTGAGGAGGGTGGCAACGGTACGGTCTACACCACCTCCAGCCCCGCCGAGGGTTACACCTTCGACTACAACACGGCTGACGGTTGCCCGAGCACCAACACCCTGCACCTGACCATCCGCAACAACAGCAACCAGACCTACAACGTCACGGCTTGCGACACCTACACTTGGGAAGCTCCCAACGGCGATGGACAGACCTACACTGCCACCGGTGTCTACACCTACGACTACGAGGCTGAGAATGGCTGCCCGAGCACCAATACCCTCAACCTCACCGTCAACAACAACAGCAGCACCGAATACACCGTTGCCGCTTGCGACAGCTACACCTGGAACGGCACCGAGTACACCGTCAGTGGTGACTACACCTACGACTATGCTGACGCCAACAACTGCGCCAGCGAGGATGTGCTCCACCTGACCATCAACAACAGCACGCTCAACGTCATGTCGGCCATCGAGTGCAACAGCTACGACTGGACCCGTACCGACAACAGCATGGCTACCTACACTGCTTCGGGTGCTTACGAGTACCTCTACACCGACGCTAACGGTTGCACCGTCACCGATAGCCTCTACCTAACCATCGGCAATGGCCGCTCCTTCGGTATCGCTCGCGTTACCAACTGCGGTCCTTACACCTGGGTGGTGGAAGGCGAAACGGTTGCAGTGCTCGACGAGAGCGTAGAGACTTCGACCACGGTCACCAACCCCGCTACGGGTTGCGACTCCACGATCTTCCTCTACCTCACCATCAACCCGCAGAACGTCACCGAGGCTGCCATCTGCGACAATGAGTCGTATCTGTGGACTGTCGATAGCCTGACCTACACCGAGGCTGGCACCTACGACGTGGCTGAGACCGACGATGCTGGCAACTGCATCAGCAACGAACGTCTCGTCCTCACCGTCAACCCGACCAAGGCTACTGCTCTCACCGACCAGATCTGCCTGGGTAATGACTACAACAACAACGGCTTCGCCATCGCTGCCAGCGAACTGCCTGCAGCTGGCGAATACACCTTCACCCAGAACCTGACCACCGTGAACGGTTGCGACAGCATCGTGACGCTGACCATTACCGTTGGCGACGTCATCAACAACCCGGTCGAGGCTACCGCTTGCGATAGCTACACCTGGACTGCTGGCGACAACAACGAGTACACCTTCACCACCAGCGGCATCTACAACAGCGAGCCTTACGCTAACGCTGCTGGCTGCACCACGGTCGATGTACTGACCCTTACCATCAATGTCAACGCCGGTACCGAATACACCGAGACCGTCTGCGACTCCTACATGTGGAACGGCACACAGTACACCCAGAGCGGAGACTACACCTACGACTACACTGACGGCAACGGCTGCGCCAGCACCGACGTCCTCCATCTCACTGTCAACAACAGCATCGTCAATGCTATTGAAGAGACTGTCTGCGACAGCTACACCTGGGACAACGGCACCGGCGAGACCTACACCACCAGCGGCGTCTATACTTACAACTACACCACTCCGGACGGCTGCAACGGCACCGACTACCTCTTCCTCACGGTCAACTACAAGACCAACAACGAGTACACGGCTATCGCTTGCGACAGCTACACCTGGAACGATGTTGAATACACCGAAAGTGGTGACTACACCTACGAGTATACCAACGCCAACGGCTGCACGAGCACCGATGTGCTGCACCTCACTATCAACAAGAAGAGCAATGCAGATTTCACCGCCACGGCTTGCGACAGCTACAACTGGTACAACACCGTCTACACCGAATCGGGCGACTACACTTATGAATACACCAATAACTTTGGCTGCCCGAGTGTCGACGTTCTCCACCTGACGATCAACAACTCTGCTGTCGTCACCATCGACACCACGGTTTGCTCCAGCTTCACCTGGAACGGTGTGACCTATGAAAACAGCGACGTGATTACTCACCAATTCACAACTGCCAACGGTTGCGACAGCACTGAGATTATCAACCTCACTGTCAATACTAATATCTTCAGCCACATCAATGTTACAGCTTGCGACAGCTACACCTGGACTGAGGGTACTGGCGAAACGTACACTACCAGTGGCATACGTATCAACACTCTCTTCGATAGCGCCTCCAATGGCTGCGATAGCGTGATCATGATGAACCTCGTCATCAAACAGAGCGCTCACAACGCTGAGACTGTTACGGCTTGCGACTCGTACACTTGGAACAATGTCAACTACGATGAGAGCGGCACCTACTTCCGCTTCTACAACTCTGCTGACAACTGCCCGAGTGTCGACACACTCCACCTCACTATCAATAACAGCGCTACCGGCACTGCTACCGCTGAGGCTTGCAACTACTACGTCTGGAACGGCAGAGCATACACCGAGAGCGGCGTCTACACCGTCAACCTCGAGGCTGCCAACGGCTGCGACAGCGTGGTGACGCTCAACCTCACCATCAACACCCAGGTCACCAACACCATCAGCGCTACGGCTTGTGGCAGCTACACCTGGAACGGTGCGGTCTACAACGCCACCGGTCACTACACCCAGTTCTTCCACTCTGTGGCCGGCTGCGACAGCGTGGTAACGCTCCACCTCACCATCAATCCTGCTATCACCAATACCGTGACCGCCTCGGCTTGCGGCAGCTACACCTGGGACGGTGTCACCTACACCACCAGCGGTAACTACACCCGCACCTACTCGGCAGCCAACGGTTGCGACAGCATCGTGACGCTCAGCCTTACCATCAACCAGCCCACCACCAGCATGCTCGCTGTGACGGCTTGCGACAGCTACACCTGGAACGGTACCACCTATACCACTACGGGTAACTATACGCATACCTTCACCGCCGCCAACGGTTGCGACAGCATTGCCACCCTCGCTCTGACAGTCAACGCACCTGTTAGCACGGTCATCAACGAGTCGACCTGCGGCAGCTACACCTGGAACGGCGCCACCTACACCGAGGCTGGCACCTATGTACAGTCCTATATCGCTGCCAACGGTTGCGACAGTGTGGTTACGCTCAACCTCACCCTCGCTCCCGCTGTGACTACCACGCTCAACGCTACGGCTTGCGGCAGCTACACCTGGGACGGCATCACCTACACGCAAAGCGGCACCTACACGCAGACCTACACGGCTGCCAGCGGCTGCGACAGCGTAGTGACGCTGCACCTCACCATTGCTCCCGCTATCCACGCTACCGAAAGCGTGACGGCTTGCGACAGCTACACCTGGAATGGCAACGTTCTGACCACCAGCGGCATGTACACCCAGTCGCTCACCACGGCTGAGGGCTGCGACAGCATCGTCACCCTCACGCTGACCATCAACAATAGCAGCAATTCCGCTATTGAAGAGACGGCTTGCGACAGCTACACCTGGAACGGCGATGTCTACACCACCTCGGGTGTCGTCAGCAACACCTTCACAGGTGCTAACGGCTGCGACAGCGTTGTCACCATCACCCTCACTGTCAACAACAGCACTACGGGCACCGACGTGAAATCGGCTTGCGAAAGCTACACCTGGATCGACGGCGTAACCTACACCGCTTCGACCACCACGCCGACCTTCACGCTCACCAATGCTCATGGCTGCGACAGCGTTGTAACCTTGAACCTCACCATCAACCACGCTACTACGAGTATCGACGAGCAGGCTGCCTGCGACGGATTCATCTGGATCGACGGTGTCAACTACACCGAGAGCACCAATGAACCCACCGTCACGCTGCGCGGCTCCAACGGCTGCGACAGCGTCGTGACGCTGCACCTCACCGTCAACCGTAGCATCGAAATCTTCGATACCGTCACCCTCAACTCCACCGAGCTGCCCTACGACTATCGTGGCAACTCTGTGACCGAGGCTGGTGACTACATCTTCTACGCAACGGCTGTGACAGGATGCGACAGTACTGTCTACCTCCACGTCAATGTGAACCTGATTGGTATCGATGTTGTCTCCTTCGATGACATCAAGGTCTTCCCGAACCCGACCCGCGGCCAGGTCAACATCACGGCTGAGGAAGTGGTCAAGGTCGAAGTCCTCGACATCGTGGGACGCCTGGTGGCTACCTTCGAGGGTACCAACAAATTTGACCTCTCCAACCTTGGCGAGGGTGCTTATACGCTGCGAATCACACTGCCGCAAGGCGTGACGATCCGCAAGGTCGTGAAGAAGTAACCCTACCAAGTAACGCTACATAAAAAAGCGCCCTGCATATACGCGGGGCGCTTTTTTTGCGTTATGAGGGGTGTAAGAATCTGAGGCGATGTTGTGTAAAAGACAACATGCAAGCCTGAGAAAGTGTAAAAGACAATATGCAAGTCAGGGATAGTGTAAAAGACAACATGTAAGCTTGAGAAAGTGCAAAAGATAACTTTTAAGCCGAATAACGTAAAACCACTGACATGAATGTTCTTCTGCTGGGTGCTACAGGCCTTCTGGGCCACAATGTGCTGATAGAGCTTCTCGACCGCGGCCACAGGGTGGTAGCCTTGGTGCGCGATGCAGCCCGACTGGCTTTGCCGGCACGGTTTGCCAAGCATCCGATGCTCAGCCTGCGACAGGGGTCGCTGCTCGACGACGAGGAGCTGCAACGTGCCGCCACGGGATGTGACGCTATCGTCAACTGTGCCGGCACCACCGACATGTCGCTGCTGCATTACAGCGACTATTTGCCCGTCAATAGAGACTTGCCGGTGCGGCTCGTTGCCACGATGGAGCGAAACGACATCAGCACGCTGGTCCACGTCAGCACCGCCAACACCATAGGCTATGGTAGTCCGCAACAGCTTGCCGACGAGACGGCGCAGCCCGAGCCGCCCTTTAGCGAGTCGTTCTACACGCAGAGCAAGCTGGAGGGCGAACGTGCGCTCCTTGCTGCCGCCGTCAATCATCCGCAATGGCATCTCGTCATCCTCAATCCCGGATTCATGGTGGGCGCCTACGACACGCACCCCTCTTCCGGCAAGTTGCTTCTTGCCGCCTATCGCCGCCGCTGGATGGCAGCGCCCAAGGGGGGCAAGAGTTTTGTGGCTGTGGGCGACGTTGCGGTGGCTACGGCCAATGCGCTGACGATGGGACGATCGGCAGAACGCTACCTGCTGACGGGCGCCAACCTCTCGCTCGGCGAGTTCTATGCGCTGCAGGCAGAGGTGTGCGGCTATCGGCAGCGGCTCTTCGCGTTGCCCGATGCGTTGGTGCGACTGGCTGGCCGGATAGGCGACATGCTGCGGGCGCTCCATATTGCCACGCAGCTTTCTACGCGCAACGTGCGCCAACTGATCGTCAGGGAATACTACACGTCCGAGAAGGCGCGTCGCGAGCTGCAATTTCCACAGACGTCGACGGCCGATGCCATCGAAGCCTTCTTCCGTTGGTACCGGAACGAAAAGCCATAGGTTTTTTCATCGAAGCCTTCTTCCGTTGGTAATGGAACGAAAACCCGTAGGCTTTTCTCAAAAAAATACTATCTTTGCGGTGTTGCAAGCTTTCTGGAGATAATAAACAAACGACTGATATATAGAGAGAAAACAGTATTTTCGATATTTTTATAATAGTAAAAACGGACCTTTATAACAGTAAAAAACAGACCTTTATAATAGTAAATAAACATACCTTTATGAAAAAATACATTTCTGTGCTTATGGTTTGCTGTCTGGCAATGACAGTTTTCGTATCGTGCTCAACAAAAATGACCAGCAAGCCCGGTTCGTCCGGCAAAACGCTGGAATTGATTATCATAGCAGACAATAATGTCTATAGCGGAACGACGAAGCAGACGCTACAGAATATCTTCGAGGCGCCACAGGATGGACTCAACCAGCCGCAGCCGCGCTTCGACGTGGTGAGGATGCTTCCTGCCGATTTCAACGGCAACACGATGTTTCAGGCGCATCGCAACCTGCTGGTGCTCGAGGTAGACCCGCAGGGAGCCAACAAGGTGCTCCTCAACTATGACCAATGGGCAACGCCGCAGGTGCTGATCCGTATCATGGCTGTCGACCAGCACAGTCTCGATTCCATGCTTGTGGCCAACGAGGGTCGGCTGCTGCAAGAATACTATAACATGGAGTACAAACGCATGAAGAAGGTATTCTCGCAAACGCCTAACGTCAAGGTTAACAATCAGATTAAAGAGAAATACGGATTCACGCTGACCTTTCCCGAGGAGTTTGCGCTGGCAAAGACCGAGGGCGACTTCACGTGGGTGCGCAAAGAGGCCAAGGACTTCGGGCTGCATGTCTATATCTATGCAGCACCCGCCGTCGACGGCAAGGATTTCGAGGAGGCCACCATCCTGGACCGTCTCGATACGCTTATGAAACAGCATGTTCCGGGGCCCGCTGATGGCAGTTATCAGGGTACGGAACGGCGCGATTTCTTCTACACCCACGAAACCACGTTGGGCGACGTCAAAGGTGTCGAGACCAGAGGCTTGTGGCGCCTGTACAACGATTTTATGGGAGGCCCCTTCGTTTGCTACACGCTGCCATCGCCCGACGGCAAGCAGACCATAACGTTGGTGGGCTGTGTCTATTCGCCTTCGGAACGCAGCAAGATGGTCAACCGTCGCGACCTGCTGATGCAGGTGGAGGGCATATGCCGTTCCATCACTTTCGGTAATTAATGTGGGAGGATAGCAAGTAAACAAACAAAAATAATGTGCATTTTTAACATGAATTACCATGTAATATCCATTAATTAATGGTCAATTATTGGGCAATTATATGTAAAAAATATAATACTGAATTGATAAACTGCTATACGATATGACCTTACGTCGCCTGCTCCTGCTGATTTCTTCGTGGCTGCTCAGCCTGCCCCTTGTGGCGCAAGGCTGGATGGGCAGAAACGAGGTGGGTTTCACCCTTGGGGGGATGAACTACATAGGCGATCTGAACAACCAGAGCATGCTGGGCAAACCCTCGTTAGCCATGGGAGGCTTCTACCGGCTCAATTTCGACGAGCGGTGGAGTCTGCGACTCGATGTCGACTATGGCCATGTGGAAGGCGGCAACCCCGACTATATAGAGCGGCGGAACCTGAGTTTCCGCTCCTACATTTTTGAAGGCTCTATGCGGGTGGAGTTCAACTTTTTCCCCTTCAGCATGCGCGACGACCATTTCTTTTGGACTCCATATCTCTTTGGCGGCGTGGGCTTCTTCGCCTTCAACCCCAAAGCCCGCTATACCGACCCGCTGACGCAGGAGACGCAATGGTACGATC
The DNA here is from genome assembly GCA_946542135.1 of uncultured Bacteroidales bacterium. Taxonomy (GTDB): domain Bacteria; phylum Bacteroidota; class Bacteroidia; order Bacteroidales; family P3; genus Colimorpha. Next base: position 22,550 of record CAMNKG010000009.1, on the reverse strand, counting down.
TGCAGCCCCTAACCACCGAAGGACAGGGTACGGCGCTGGCACCCGACCGCGAGGTGTACACGCTGAAGCAGCTTTCCATGCCTTTCGGCGTCGGGGTGAAATACCATCCGTCCAAACACTTCACGCTCAGTGCGGAATACGGATTTCGCAAGACGTGGACAGACTATATCGATGATGTCAGCACGACCTATGTGGACAACAGGCTCTTGGAGCAGTATGTGGGCACGGTGGGAGCCGCGTTGGCCGACCGTTCCGGCGAGGTGGAGCCAGGCTATGTCAATGCCGCCGGCATCAAGAGGGGCGACGACTCGCTCGACGACTGGTTTGCCTATTTCAACATCTCGGCATCGGTAAGTTTCGACTTCCTGTTTGGATGGATGCTCAAAAAACGTTGTGATAATAAATAAGATATGAAAACGATAGAAGATATAGACCTCACGCGAGTGCCGCGTCATGTGGCAATCATCATGGACGGCAATGGGCGCTGGGCCCAGAGACAGGCCAAGATGCGGCTGTTCGGACACCAGAGTGCCATGCAGGCTGTGCGCGACGCCGTAGAGGCGGCGGCAGCCTTGCATGTTGACTACCTGACGCTGTACACCTTCTCGACAGAAAACTGGAACCGTCCGCAGGAGGAGGTAGACGGGCTTATGCGTCTCATGATCAAAGAGGTGGAAGAAGAGACCCCCACACTCATGAAGAACAATGTGCGTCTGGCCACCATCGGTGACCTGGAGCGTCTGCCGTCCGATTCGCGCCAGTCGATACTGAGATGCATCAAAGACACGAGCGCCAACACCGGCACCACGCTGGTGCTGGCGTTGAGCTACAGCGCGCGGTGGGAGACGGCGAAGGCGCTGAAAGAGGTGGTGCGCGACGCCCAGGCGGGACGACTGCAGATAGAAGACATCAACGAAGAGACGCTGCGCAACTATCTTGAGACCAAGGATATGCCCGATCCCGACCTGCTGATACGGACCGGCGGAGAGCTGCGCGTCAGCAATTTCCTGCTGTGGCAGCTGGCCTATACGGAATTCTACTTCACCGACTTGTTGTGGCCCGATTTCCGGCAGACGCACTTCTACGATGCCGTGTATGACTACCAGCACCGCCAGCGCCGATATGGGCAAACGGGCGAGCAGGTAGAAGAGGCGAAATAGAAAAAATGTCAATGTCTACAATATTATCAACATTTTTGAGTTACTATTCTCTAAAGACTAACTACAGATTGAACAATTTGATGAAAGAGATAAGATACTTGGCTGTTGCCCTCATTGCTCTGGTTGCCATGGTTTTTCCCGTGTCGGCGCAGGTGGTGGTGGGTAGCGATATTGAATATGATATTGACTATCTGACGCCTAAGACATACGAGATAGGCGGCATCACGGTGGAAAACAACGACAACCTGGACCAGCGGATGGTGCTGCTGGTAGCCGGTCTTCAGGTGGGCGACGTGGTCAAAGTGCCTGGCGACAAGATCTCTACCGCCATCGACAACCTGTGGCAACAGGGGCTTTTCGAGGATGTGCAGATCCTGCTGACGCGCATACAGGACGGCAAAATCTTCCTGAAAATCGTGCTTGTAGGGCGGCCCAAGATGACGGCGTTCAGCATACACGGCGTCAGCGGCAACGATGCCGACAAGATCAAGAAAGATTTCAATATCAGGAGTGGTGACGTGGTTACGGAGAACCTGCTGAAAACGACCTGCAACAAGGCCAGGGCCTACTATACCGACAAAGGATACACCAATGCCGAGGTCAGCGTGAAACTGATTGACGACACCAGCAACAAAGGCAACTACGTCTTTGTAGACTACACCATCAAGAAAGGGAAACGCGTGAAGATCGACTCGCTGATCATCGAAGGCAACGAGCAGATAGCCACCAACAAGCTGCTGCGCAAGATGCGCAACACGCACGATGTCCATTACGCGAAGAAAATGTTTGTGTGGACCAAGGGCTTCTGGTCGCGATCGAAATACAGGGATTTCGAGTTCCAGGACGATTTGGAGAGCATCATCAGCTACTATAACGAGAAAGGCTTCCGCGATGCCCGCATCGTATACGATACGATGTATCAGGTGGCCTCGTCTGATTTGAAAATCAGCGACAAGAAAAAGAGCAAACAGGATCGCCTGAAGGTGAAGGTGAAGATTTTCGAGGGGAGGCCCTACTATTTCAGGAACATCACCTTTTCGGGCAATACGGTGTATTCCTCCAAGACCCTTGCCGACCACCTGCGCATCAACAAAGGTGACCCCTACAACAAGACGGTGCTTGAGACCAACCTGACCTACAACCCCAGCGGTACGGACATCTACTCGATGTATATGGACAACGGTTACTTCTTCTTCAACGCGACACCCGTAGAGGTGCTGGTGGAGAACGACTCCATCGACATCGAGATCCGCATCGTGGAGGGCAAGCAGGCGCGCATCCGCAATGTCACCGTAGAAGGCAACACGGTGACCAACGACAAGATCATCATGCGCGAGCTTCACACCAAACCCGGCGACCTTTTCAGCCGCGATGCGCTGATTCGCAGCCGCCGCGAGCTGGTGACGCTGGGCTACTTTAAGGAGGAGACGCTGATACCCGAGCCGCATCCCAACAAGGAAGACGGTACGGTGGACATCGTGTACAAGGTGGAAGAGAACCATACGAGCCAGTTGCAGCTGCAGGGCGGCTACGGCAACGGCATGATTATCGGACAGGTAGGCATACAGCTCAACAATTTCTCGGCGCGCAATCTGTTCAACAAGAAAGCGTGGAACCCGCTGCCCGCCGGCGACGGACAGAAGCTGGTGCTCAATGCCGTGTCGAACGGCAGCTACTACTATGCTGTCAATCTGGGCTTCACGGAGCCCTGGCTGGGCGGCAAGCGCCCCCAGTCGTTGGGCGTGTCGGTGTCGCACAACCTGATCAGCAACGGCTTCTGGCAGGACAAGAACAGCGACGGATACTACAGCTTGCGCATCACCGGCGGGAGCGTGTCGCTGACGCGCCGACTGAAATGGCCCGACGACTACTTCATCCTGTCGCAGTCGCTCAGCTATAAGCATTATTATTTGAACAACTACAACTACCTGACCAGCTATTTCACCAATGGCCACTCCAACGACCTGTCGTACAGCATCGGCATCTCGCGCAACTCGTTGGATTCGCCCATCTATCCGCGAAGCGGATCTGAGATTTCGGTGGCTGGCTTTGTGACGCCGCCCTATTCTCTCTTGAACGGCAAGGATTACAGTGCTGTGGACAATTCCGAGAAATACAAATGGTTGGAATACTATAAGGTGAACATCCGTGGCTCGTGGATGCTGAACATCATCGGCGATGTGGTGCTCAATGCGCGGTTCCGGTTCGGCTACATGGGGCACTATAACGATGACATAGGCGCGTCGCCGTTTGGGCGCTACTATGTTGGCGGCGACGGACTTTCGTCGTGGATGCTTGACGGACGCGAGGTGATTCCGCTGCGCGGCTACCAGAATGCCAAACTGAGCGATGATGACGGTGCCACCGTTTTCGACCGCTTCACCTTTGAGCTGCGCCAGCCTATCATCGAGAGCGCCAGTGCCACCATCTATGTGTTAGGATTCTTGGAGGGCGGCAACTCGTGGTCGCGGGTTCGCGACTTCGATCCCTTCAAGGTGTACAATAGCGCCGGCGTTGGCGTGCGCTTATGGATGCCCATGTTTGGACTTATCGGACTGGATTGGGGCTACGGCTTCGACGGCTTGTACGGAGGCAGCCAGTTCCATTTCAGCCTGAACCAGAGCATAGACTAATTTATCAAAAAGAAACACATTGAAACAGATCATCAGACATATAGCTTTCGTAGTCATGCTGACGGTGCCACTACTGACGTGGGGGCAAAAATATGCATGCGTCAACACGGAGTATATCCTTTCCAAGATTCCCGACTATTCGGCAGCGCAGACGCAGCTGAACAAGCAGTCGGAGGAATGGCAGAAAGAGCTGGAGAGCAAATTCCAGGAGATCGACAAGCTGTACAAGACGTTTCAGCAAGAGGCCTATCTGCTGCCCGAGAACCTGAAGCGGAAGCGCGAGGAAGAGCTGAATGCCAAAGAGCGCGAAGCCCGGGAGCTGCAGACGAGATATTTCGGGCCTGGCGGTGAGCTTGACAAGAAGCGCGAGGAGCTGATGCGGCCGATCCAGGACCGCGTGTATTCCGCGATAGAGCGCATAGCCAACGAGAAGCGTTACGATTTCGTTTTGGACAAGTCGGGGTCGGCGACGCTGCTCTACGTCAATGCCAAATATGATGTCAGCGACCAGGTGCTCGAGCTGCTTGGGTATAAGCCCGGCAATGCGAAGAGCGACGGCGACGACGGCAAGAAAGTGGATAATCCTGAGATGCGCCGCCCGCGAGGGGACAGATGAGACAACGATCATAGAAACAACACATAAAGAGAATATAAATAAATTAAATATCAAAGAAAATGAAAAAAACCTTTCTCATGTTTTTTGCCGTGATGATTGCACTTGGAAGCACGGCTTACGCACAGAAAACTATCAAATTAGGACACATCAATTCGTCGGAGTTGATGCAGATTATGCCCGGCAAGGACTCGGCGCAGACCGCCTTCCAGGCCGAGGTGGAGCGCTTGGACAAAGATCTCCGCGCCATGCAGGAAGAGCTTCAGACCAAGTATAACGATTACCAGGAGCGCCAGGCACAGATGACCGACCTGATCCGCAAGACCAAGGAGCAGGAGATCACCGACCTGAACCAGCGTATCAACACTTACAGACAGAACGCCGAGGAGCTGCTTCAGGCCAAGGAGAAAGAGTTGCTGCAGCCCATCATCGACCGCGCCAAGCAGGCCATCACCGACGTTGCCAAAGAGAACGGTTACACGTATATCTTCGACACGAGTGCTGGCACGCTGCTGTACCAGCCCGAGAGTGACGATATTATGGCGCTTGTAAAGAAGAAACTGGGATTGAAATAAAGAGAGTATATAGATGGAACGAAAAAAGGCATCGCGGAGGCGATGCCTTTTTCTATATAGGTGGTGATTGTTGTTGCGGTTAGCCGACGTTGACGCCGGGGGTGACGAGCTGGCTTGGGGTGATGAGGACGAGGCGGCCGTCTTTGTCTTCGGCGCTGAGAATCATGCCTTCGCTGACGACGCCCTTGAGCTTGCGCGGTTCGAAGTTGGCGATGAAGCAGACCTGCATGCCGACGAGCTTTTCGGGTTCGGGGTAGTATTTGGCTATGCCGCTGACGATGGTGCGGGAGCCCATGCCGTCGTCGATGCGGAACTGGAGCAGCTTGTCGGCCTTAGGCACCTTGGTGCATTCGAGGACGGTACCGACGCGGATGTCGACCTTGCCGAAGTCGTCGAAAGCCACAGTGGGTTTGACGGCGGCGGGCTGCCAAGCGTTGAGTTCGTTCTGGCGTTTTGTTTCGAGCAGACGGTTGACTTGTGCTTCGATGGCGGCATCCTCAATTTTTTCGAAGAGCAGTTCGGGTTGTTCGAGCTGAGTGTCACAGGCGAGGATGTCGGCGCGGCCGGCGTCGCGCCAGCCGAGGGACTGCAGGTTGAGCATGCGGTGCATCTTGTCGGCGGTGAAGGGGATGAATGGGGCACAGACGACGGCGAGGTTGGCGCAAATCTGGAGGGCCAGGTTGAGGACTGTGGCGGTGCGTTCGGGGTCGGTCTTGAAGAGCTTCCAGGGCTCTGTCTCGGTGAGGTATTTGTTGCCGAGGCGTGCCAGGTTCATCATTTCGGCGAGAGCTTCGCGGAAGCGGTAGGTTTCGATGCTGCGGCCGATGCGTTCGGGGAAGGTTTTGAGTTCGGCGATCACGCTGTTGTCGAGTTCGGAGAGGGTGCCCTGAGCGGGTACGCGGCCTTCGAAGAACTTGTGGGTCAGCACGATGGTGCGGTTGACGAAGTTGCCGAGGATGGCGACGAGTTCGCTGTTGTTTTTGAGTTGGAAGTCCTTCCAGGTGAAGTCGTTGTCTTTGGTTTCCGGAGCGTTGGAGCAGAGCGTGTAGCGGAGGACGTCCTGCTTGCCGGGGAAATCTTTCAGGTATTCGTGGAGCCATACGGCCCAGTTGCGAGAGGTGCTGATCTTGTCACCTTCGAGGTTGAGGAATTCGTTGGCGGGTACATTGTCGGGCAGGATGTAACTGCCGTCGGCGTGGAGCATCGAGGGGAAGATGATGCAGTGGAAGACGATATTGTCTTTGCCGATGAAGTGTACGAGCTTGGTGTCGTTGTCCTTCCACCATTTTTCCCAGTCGTTGCCTTTGAGTTGCTTGGTGAAAGAGATGTATCCGATGGGAGCATCGAACCATACATACAGCACTTTGCCATTGGCTTCGTCAAGGGGCACTTTGACGCCCCAGTCCAGGTCGCGCGTGACAGCGCGTGGCTGCAGGCCAGCGTCGATCCAGGACTTGCATTGACCGTAGACGTTGGATTTCCAGTCCTCTTTGTGCTGCTCCAGAATCCATTGGCGTAGCCAGGGCTCGTCCTGGTCTAAGGGCAGGAACCAGTGTTTGGTCTCTTTCAGAACGGGTTTGGAACCGCTGAGGGCTGACTTGGGGTTGATAAGGTCGGTGGCGTTGAGCGACGTGCCGCAGGCTTCGCATTGGTCGCCGTAGGCATGTTCGTTGCCGCATCGGGGACACGTGCCGGTGATGTAGCGGTCGGCAAGAAACTGCTGGGCCTCTTCGTCGTAGTATTGCTGCGACACTTTCTCTATGAATTTGCCTTCGTCATAGAGCTTTTTGAAGTAGGCTGCCGCCGTTGCGTGGTGTTCGGCACTCGAGGTGCGGCTGTAGATATCGAACGAGATGCCGAGTTCGGCAAAGGAATCTTTGATGATTTTGTGGTAGCGGTCTACGATGTCTTGCGGAGTGACGCCTTCTTTGCGGGCTTTGATGGTGATGGGCACTCCGTGCTCGTCGCTGCCACCAATGAACATCACATCCTCGCCTTGGGCACGCAGATAGCGCACGTAGATGTCGGCAGGTACGTAGACTCCTGCCAGGTGGCCTATGTGGACGGGTCCATTGGCATAGGGCAGGGCAGAGGTTACGGTGTAACGTTTAAAATGATGGTCTTTTTCGGTATAGGTCATAGGGTTCTGTGTGTTAGATTTTCGGTATTTTGGGGTTTCTGAATTCTTGTATCAATTGGATTTTTCCGCTGCTTCCAGTTCTTTAAGCAGTATGTCGCGCTGCATCCGCAGTGTGGCCAGCTGTCCTTCTATGAAGTCCTCGCTGTATTTGCTGTCGCAGAAGCCGTTGCCACGTGCCACATATTCGGGACTCTCCATGTCGCTGTCCAGTTCTTCGTAGTTTGCTATGGCCTGCTCTACGCGCTGCAGCTGCTGTGCTATTTCATGTCGTCTGTCTGCTTTTTCCATGAGTCTCTATTTTTTTGTGGATCTCGAATCCATATCCGTTGCGGTAGCGTCCTGTAGCATTGAGCTGGTGCTGAGCGGCTTCGTCCAGCCATACCACCCAGATGTCTTTGTCGCTGATCTTGGTGATGAGCCCGCCACTGACGTTCCATGTCACATGTTCTACCATTTCGTCGTCAATATAGAAATGGCGGCTGTTGAGACTGTCGGCAACTATCTGAGCTGGTGCGCCGACAATCTCTTCGTAGAGGAAGGTGCTCATACGGTCGCGTATCAGTTCGAAATTATGCTGGTTCCAACTGCCGTCGGAGTGTTTGTGCAGGCTGTGGCCTTCGCCTGGGAAGGTGTAGAGCTGGCTGCGTCGGCCCAATTCGCGGCTGCGTCTGTCTATCTGGGCTGAGCCATACATGCGGTCAAAAAGTCGTTTGCCAACCTTAATGTGGGTGTCGTTGAAGGGGTAACCGTTGTCGTAAGGTACCACAAGATCCTGGTCGCCATGAAACGACACAATGTTGGTGTTGCTGTTCTTGAGCATATTGAGGCTGGTAACGGCACCCCACATATTGACTACGGCCTTAATGTGGAAATGGACTTTACTGCTATTGCCGCTACTGGCGATGGGTCCCATGTCGCGCCAACGGGAACCGTTGATGGCCGAGGGACGATCATTGTCGCGCATAAAGGCTAAGTTGAGAGCCGTGATGCTACCTGCACTGGTTCCACCGACAAAGATGAGGTTGGTGTCGATGCCGTATTCGGCCCTACGCTCCACAAGGTAGCGCATGGCGGCATGGGCATCCTGTAGGGCTGCGTAACCCGACCGGGTGATTTCGCCCTTGGTGGGTAAAAATCCTAAACGGTAGTTGGCCGATACGGCAACATAACCCATGGCAGCCAAATGTTTACACCATCCTACGATGGCGCTGTCACTTTTGTCGCCTACATAGAAGGCACCGCCATGGAGCAGCAGAATCAACGGTCGTCCATTCTCTTGGTTATCGGGAAGATAGATGTCCATCGTGAGCGACTGTGTCGTTTTGACGAAGCTGTTGCCGATGCCTGAGGTAAGGATGTTGAAATAACTTACGGTGTCGGTGCCGGTCATGCTTGTCCAATAGCCCAATGCTTGACCGTATTCTATATCGCCCTGTTTTACTACATTATAGATCTCTTTTCTGTAGCGGTCGTCAACAACGGCTTTATATTCGGGCATCTGGTATATGTATACCGCCGATTCTTTGCGCCGTTCTTTCCAGTGTTGATCGGCATGGAATTCTTTGCGTATTACAATGTCGGTTGTAGGATCTAATTGGTAATAGTGTCCATACATCTGGCTGTCTGCGATATGGTCGATGGTGACATAGCAGGTGTCGTCGTCTATCATGACTTTATACATCACTCCAGTGTCGGGGGTGTAGTCGCCTTCGAGGATGAAGGGCAGTTCGGGGAGCTGCGTAGGGCGTTTGTTGGCGGGGCCTTTGACGTTGGTCACATCGTGCTTGCAGCCTGCTGCTATGGCTATGATGGATAATATGAGGAGTATCCTTTTCATGAGGTACTGTTTGTATGGGTTAGTCTTTCGGTTCTATATAGGTGTGTTTTATGAGTGCTGCACTGACATTCCAATGGCTGAATCCACCCTCCATGGGTTGGCCTTGCGGAATGGCAATGGTGAGGGTATGGTATCCGGGCGTCAGCCCGCTGAGGTCGAAATAAATGGGTTGTGTGGCGGTACCGGGACACCATCCGCTCCGGCTCAGGTCACTGCTGGAAAGGCCGTTCCAAAAGTTGCCGCTGACAGGGTTCCATTCGCGGTAGCGGCCGCAATCGCAACGCCATGGGGTGTGGCTAAAACGCTTTTGGCCGTCGATGATGATTTCGTTTTCCTTAGGGTTAAACTCGTCACCACCGCCCCAGCCTCCATGGCCTGTGCTGATAAAGCGCAGGGTGAGTGTGCTGTCGGATTCGTGTACGTAGAACGGGACGGTCAGGCTGTCGGTGCCGAAGATGCGGCCATAGTTCTGTCCGGCCATCTCGAGAACGTTGCAGGTGTTGACAAGTGGTACGATGATGTGTTTTTCTTTGGATTCAAGAACCCATTCGTAATCATTGGGATATGACTTGATGTCGAGGCTGACAATGTGTCCGCCGCCGTCATAGTTGCCTATGAAACAGCCAATCCATACTTCGCCTTCAAGCAGTGGTTTCAGATCGGTAACTTCTTGTTTGTAAAAGGTTTCATCGTTCCATTCCAAGCCGTCAATGTAGACACGGTCGTTGAATTTGCCAACGCCAAAGGGGGTGAAGAAACGCATCAGCTCCACGGGAGGGAAATAAGGGCCAGGGTGGAAACTGCTGATGGGTTGATAATAAGCGGCGTATTTTTGCATCTGACTTATTCCTGGGATGATACCCTGATAGCGTTCGCCGTTTTTGCCTGTGACAGTGGGAAGCGAATCGGGATGGTACAGGATGGCGTCAAGGAATGAAGGGTGCATTGTTCCTGCGTTGGGAATAACAAAAACCGAGCCGGTGCGGTCGTAGGCGTCGCCGTTGCTGCGCTGACGCAGTTCGACGAAGGTCTGGTAATGCTCGGGCAGTCGAGGCAGCATCACACGTTTCAATATCAGTGTGCCTCCTGCATAATGAAGTGTGGTGTCAAAGGGTATTTCGGTCAGTGTGGGCTTCTCCTTGCCCCAGCATATCTGCTCGTTTTCGAAGATGTGGGTTGTTAGCACCATCTTGGATTTCTGCAGGTTGCTTATCTCGCGACCTTTCTTGCGGATACCCATGTTGATGGGGAAGAAGGGACTGCTGTCAGCCTTGTCGCTCTTCACATGGTTGAGTTTTATCATCACCAGTCCGTTGCGGACCATCTCTTGCATCACACCCTCAAATTTTCCGTAATAGGATAGGGGATTCACATTACGGTTTGTTTTCTCTCTCTTGAAGACCAGCTCGATGCGGTTTGAGTTGATGCTGGTAATGTATCGGGTGGTCTTGGTATCGACAATCTGGGTATCCCATTTCAGGTCGTTGCGTCCCAGTGGCGCCACACTGTAGTAGGTGCCGTCGCCAAACAGGTACTGGTAATATATGCTGTCGGTGGCTTGGTCTACCCAGGTGTATTCCTCACAGTATCCGGGTATAGGGTGTTGGTAGCTTCCAGGAGTCCATATTTTCTGTTGCTGCATGTAGCATTCCACAAGGGTCACCTTGCTTTGGCTTTGCTCACCGTCGTAGTCGGCCAAATCATAAGTGTAGGTCTCGATTTTCTGTTGCGCTATGGCGCATATAGGAATCAGGAATGCGAATAAGATGCTGAATATTACCGATATGTACTTCATGGATTTGTTCGTAATTGAAGTACAAATTTACAAAAAATCCTGCAACTGAATGGTGCTGGTACAAAAAATATTCAGAATCGTGCTTTTTAGTGCATCGACATAAGTGTGCTATAGGCTGTGTCCGGGCCGGCTTGCTTCCGTATTATTGGATTGCCTGCAGTATCGTTACGGCGGCCGAACGGGCGTCGTTGATGCTGTCGTTGATCGACATGGGGCGTTTGCAAGTGCCACACACAAAGATGCCTTCCTGGTCGGTGGCGGTGTCGTTGAGGTGAGGGTCTTTCGACTGTACGAAGCCATACTCTCCGCCTATGCCGCAGGCTTTGCCTAAGCATCGTGTGCCTTCCGAGGCTTCCATGCCGACCATCAACACCAAGAGGTCTGTAGTCATACGTAGCGGCAATCCCATAAGGGTGTCTTCGGCCTTGATCTGGACACGGCCATCGAAAGTTCCCGAGGCTTCTGAGATGCGACCTCTCACAAAGCGGATGCCGTATTCCTGTTGGGCCTGACGGTAGAGCTCCTCAAAATGCTGTCCCCACATGCGAAGATCCATATAGAAGACGTAGGCTTCGGTGTCGGGAAGACAACGTTTCAACTCAATGGCTTGCTTTACGGCGGTGACGCAACATATCTTGGAGCAGTAGTGGTTGCCGCTCTTCTCGTCGCGCGATCCTACGCATTGCAGGAAGACTACACGACGGGGTTTCTCACCCAGCGAATTGACGATTTTGTCGTAGCGTATCATCTTCTCCATATCGAGCGATGTTACCACGCCGTTATAGATGCCGTAGCCCAACTCTTCCTTGCGGTGGGCATCGAAGGGGGTGTAGCCTGTGGCTATTAGCACCAGGTCGCTGTAGTAGCTCATCCCTTTGGCGTCGGTAAGCTTCCACGAGGTCTTCCCTTCACGTTCCAAGGCTACAATCTCCGTGTCGCAATGCAGCGTGATGTTGCTGTTGAGCAGTTTCTTGTTCATGGCTTCCACAATGTCGCTTGCGGCGGCAAAGTCGGGAAAGAGGAACGTCTTGTCAGCCACATTTTTCATGGCTGAAGAGGATTTCTCGAAAAGGGTGACGGCAATACCTTGCTGGGCTAATATGGAGGCGGCTTCGATTCCGGCAGGACCTGCGCCTATGATGGATATGGATTTCATGGATTTTTTTCGTTTTGGGTGGTTTTGTATTCAGGAGTTGGAGTGGCTTGGCAGGGGTCAGTCTTGCCGTAGGCATTCCGGACGCTCGGGGCGTGGCAGCAAACGTCCTGAGATGCCTTTGTATTTCTCGTCGGGCTTGTAGACGATGCCTATTTTGTTGAGCAAAGGTTCGCATTGCACCTGGTGCAGCTGCAAGCCTAAGGTCCACGGATCGTAGCCCAGCAGCAAACCGGTGAGTTCTTCGTATGTTAGTACGGGTATCCCGTAGCCTTCTTTGTCGTAGGTTTTGTGCTCCATCTCAGCGATGGTGTACTGCCATTTGTCAAGAAACATGTTGCATCCCGGACAGTTCGTAAGGATGAAGTCGGGCTCGTAGGGCTCCATGGACTGGAATTTCTTCTTGGTGTTGGCTATTGAATAGCCTCGGTTTTCCTGGATGAGATACTGGCGGAATCCGAAGCCGCAGCAGTGGCGTCGTTCAGGATAGTCGATGACGGTGCCGCCCCAGGCTTCTATCATGCCGGCAAGCACGTAGGGAAATTCTGCCTTGCCGATACCTCTGTCGGGGAAAATCTTGGCATAGTGGCATCCGATGTGTTCCACAACACGCAGGGGCTGCCCAGTGTAGCGGTTTATGAGCTGGTATTTCATCCTCGGCTTGAGTTCGAAACGGAATTTATAGATGACATCGGAGGGATGCACTATGTTCTTTGGGGTCTTGAACTCGCGTTTGGTGGCTTCCCACAAGTATTGGCGGGCTTGATCCATGAGCGCGGGATTGTGCTCCCACTTCTCCAGCACTTCCGAGAAGACACCGAAAGAGGTGACGCACGAGGGAACATAGTTCTCATATCCGCATTCGGTCATCAGCGAGAATAGGCGTGCCACGACGGTCATCGTGGTCTCGAAGGGCACTACATCACTGTGGTAGCCTATGCCGGTACAGGTGTGTTGGTGGGGATTGTCGCAGATATCCTTGCCCAACTCGTCGCGCAGGATACGCAGAAAAGCAGCTTCCGACCCTGGGAAAAAGGTCTGTCGGATGCAACTCCGTTCGTAGAAGTAGTGGTCGTCGGCTATCTCTTTCTGATATTCGTTCCAAAATCGTTTTTCCATTCGTAGGGGTCTCCTTTTTATTGGTTGTATGGCGTATAGATGATATCTTGTCTTTCTTGGTCTTTTGTGATGAATGTTATTGCGCGGAACCTTCGATGATGTTGGCTGCCACAATCTCGGCAATGTCCTTCACAGGAATGTTGTCGGCATGGGTGAAGGCTTTCTTGCACATCGGACATGCTGTGGCTATGGTGTCTGGATGGGGGGCCAGAAGGTTGTCGCGTGCTGCGTCGCGGATGCGGGTCTGTTGCTCCAGGTCGAGCAAAGGGTTGCCCAGGTTGAATCCGCAGCATAGGCTCTTCTCCCGTTCTTGGTCAGTCTTGAGTAGCGTAGTGGTGGCCCTCAGCACGTTGCGCGGCTCGTCATAGATGCCACAGCCTCGTCCCAGCTCGCAGGGGTCATGATAACTAACTCGACGGTCGTCCTTGCGCAGCTTCAGCCGGCCGCTTTTCACCAGCATGTCGATATACTCTGTGTGGTGCATCACAGGAATGGAGAGATGATACTCCTTCTTGAACGACTGATAACAGATGGGACACGATGTGATGAGCATCGTGGCTTTGCTGTTGACAATCATCTCGGTGTTTTTCCGGCGCAATTCAAAGGCTTGCCGTTCAAATCCTTGTTGCAGCAAGGGCCGTCCGCAGCAGATGGTCTGGTCTTTATCCATATACCAGTATTTCTGTCCTACGGCTTCGAAGATGATCTCCATCGACCTTGTGATGTCGGGGGTGAGGTGCGACATGCAGCCGCCAAAATAGGCTATGCGCCCTATGGCGTTGAAGGGCTGCACGTCGTTGAGGTAGCTGTATCCCTGCTTTGTGTCGATGGCTGCCTTGTTCTTGATGCGCACCTGCCGGCGTATGACAGAGAGGTCGAGATTGACCGGACAGTCGGCAACGCAGCGGTCGCACATCAGGCAGTTCTCGGCTATAGGTTCGGCATTGCGTTGCAACTCAAGGTTACGGATCGACTGCAGCATATACACTCCTTGCACATTGGTGATGCCGAGCTCTCGGTTCAGCGGACACCCGTCAATGCAAATGCCACAACGCGAACAGGCGCTGAGTTCGAACATGGTGTAGCCTGTTTTTTTGTTGCTGTCGTGCACTCCCAACTGGCGGAAATAGATGAGAAAGACCTCCGTGAAGATATGCATGTAGCGCGAGAAAGGCATCAGGCTGAAGAAAGTGCCCAGAGCTACGCTATATAGCATCCAGCAGGTGTACTCGAATGCAGGATTGGATATCCCTATGCTGTCAAACACTCCTCCCAACCAGGTGACCAGGAAGCCACCGTTGCCATTGATGCCGGCGGTAACGGCTTCTGAAAGCAGTCGCAGTGGGAAGATGCTCCACAGGGCCAGCTTAGTGACGCGGTCCATCAAGGTGTGTCGCGTGGTACGCTTCATGCCTAACGGACGCGACCATACTTTCTTGAACATGGCCAGCATCAGTCCGCTGAGCACGTAGAGCAGCAGCCCATCCATCAGATTGGCGAAAAAGGCAGCTCGCGGAAAGTCAACAGGATGACATTCAGGCTCGAAATAGTTGTAGAAGATAGCCATCCAGAACGGATGCCCGTCGGGGTAGGCGAGGCGAGCCTGGACGGCGCCGACGACGATGAGGAGGAACCATCCGAAGGCGAGGCTGCGGTGCATGTAGCCGAGGAGGAGGTTTTTCTTGGTGATACGCCAGTGCAGCAGTCCTTCGCGGAAGGCTTCCCATATCGCGGGAAGAAAACGCCAACTCCAGATATTCTTTCTTATGATGGCGCGCTGTAGCTTGTCGAAGCTGCGTATCCAGCGCCAGTATTTCCATACGGAGATGCCTAACAGCACTAAGACGCCGGCACAGAAGGGTATGACGAAGATGGAAAAACTATCTTTCATTGAATCACCTCCTTCCCTTTAAATGTGTTGGCTTCAACGCCGGCAAGGATGCGTCGCATATTGACAATCAGCGACCGCGTGTTCACTCCTCGCGGACATACCAGCAGGCATTTTCCACAAAGCATGCATTGTTGCAACTCTTTGTCCAACCCTTGGTATTGGCCCCGGACAAAAGAGTTGTGGATTTTCCTGATATTGAAATTGGTGAAGGCTCCTGCCGAGCAGGTAGCAGTGCAACCACCGCATCCGATGCACCATTTGTAGGAAGGAACCATCTCCAGCAACTTGCTGATGTTCTCTTCCCGGATTTCATCAAGATTGATGGATCGCCCTGTGGATATCGTAAAACCGAAATTCTTCATAGCGTTCGTTTATTGTTCTTCCCCACACACTTGCTCGCGCAGCTTGTTGCCGCCCGTCACCTCAAAGATGCGTCTCACCTCTTCAAGGTCTGTTTCAGGAATCGTGCGCAAGGCTCCGGGTCCGTCGCCGTGATAGTTGGCGCCGAGCTTTGGAGCAATGTCTTCGATATGGTCGCGATACCATTCCCAGATGGGGCCCTGCTCGGGGTGGTACTCCGGATCCACTCGGTCGGGATGGACGCAATACCCTATCTCCAGTATGTTCCGCTCTATGGTGTTCATCAACTGCTTTTGCTGGCTACCTTTCTCGCTTTCGCTGAAGTAGCCAAGCTCTTGCGACGCTTTTCGCAATACGGAAATCAGCTCTCCAGGCACATTGCCTCGCGGACAGCGGGTCTTGCACGACATGCACTGACCGCAATACCAGATGGTGTCGCTTTTCAGCAGCCGCTCTATCTCCATCTCATTGCCCCGTTGCACGGTGTCGCATATCCTCCTCGGATCGTAGTCGTAAAACTCTGCAGCCGGACAGATGGCAGTACAGACTCCGCAATTCATGCAGGCTTTCAGCGCTTCGTCTATTCTGACATCCTGTTTCAGATAGTCTATTAAATTACGCATAGGGTAGGGGTCTTAAAGGTTCTTCACTTTGTTCATGCCCATCAGGCGGAAGAAAAATTTCGGAAAGGCCTTCTCGCGGTTGCGTTTGAGCATGTTGATGTAGATGTGAGGATGTTTCAGCACGGTGAGTTTGTGGGCTTCCACAAGCTCTATCAGGGTGCCGTCGGGGTCCTCTATGTACGTGAAGTGGCCGCTGGCTTCGCCCATGTCGAAATGGGCGTTGTCCTTGCAGCTATCCACAGTGAAGGGGAAGCCCAAGGCGTTGCAATGCGCCTCAAGGGCTCGCATATTGGTCACGTCAAAGCATATCTGTATGAATCCCGGGTCGCCCCAATAGCGGCCTTCATATATCTTGCGGGGTTCGCGTTCCAAGGCTTGCACCAGTTCGATAGTGCTCTCTCCGAAAAGGGGTACAAAAGCACCCTTGCGCGGTTTGCTGCTGGCCAACAGCACACGGCGGTATCTTTGGCTGCCGCCTTTCATGAATCCCAGGTCGTCGAATACTCTGCTCTCGTCATAAACCACTCGGTCATAGCCCAACACGTCGCGATATAGGGGCAGCGTACGATCTATGTCGCTGCATCCGGTCATGGCACCCACGATGCCGCCGCTGAGTCGCTTCTGCTCTATGAAAACGCGCGGGTCTTCCACAATGTGGAAATAATTGCCCCAGGGGTCTTCTACCACAAAGCAGGGCGTGCCGTCAGGCATCGTACTGACGGGTCCTACTTTCTCGTATTTGGACAACAACTCATCGTGATAAGCTGCCACATTGCGGCTCTTCAGCCGGGCGGCAAAAATGCCCAGGTCGCCAACCTGTATGTCGAATCCTATGGGTTGCGGCTTCCGCTCGCTGTATTGCCAGATCTCAAAGCCGCCTCCGCCTTGCAGGTTCACGGCGATGCAGGCATGACGTTTCTGTGCATGGCCTCCGGTGTAGGGCAGCATTCGCTCTGCTACGGTGTCGTCTTCCAGTATGCGGACATCCATCTGGAACATCTCTATATACCATCGCCATGACGCTTCAAAGTGTTCGCATCCTACGCCAACTTGCTGTATTCCTGATATGAAAAAATTCTCCATTATACTATTTTCGTTTTCGTCTTAATACACGCCAACAATGACAGTCTCAATGACTGCCTTTTTACCTCCTTTGTAACTAAAATAAAGTAAAAAAAGTATTTAAGTTATTTTATTTAACTTTTTAGTTGCGTACGGCTCTGTAAATAAGATAAATACCTATAGGCAACATAACGAGGGTGGATATCCACATGCCGAGGGTGCCGATAGCGGACTCGCGGACGGCTTTTTCGGCAATCATGCCGATGACGTAGTAGATGACGAAGAAGAGAAGTGAGGCGACGAGGGGGAGCCCGAGGCCGCCTTTGCGGACTACGGAGCCGAAGGGAGCGCCGACGAGGAAGAGGACGATGCAGGCGACGGAGAGGGTGTATTTGCGGTGCCATTCGATGTAGTGGCGCCGGATGTATTCGCCCTGCGAGGTGTCGGCTTGTGTGTCGACTTTGGCTTCGTTGTAGAGACGCTCGACGCGTGCGGCTGCGGCGCCGATAGCGCGGCTGCGGGTGAGTTTGTCCATGGAGGGCAGGAGAGAGTTGATGTCGGCGGGGAGGGAGCTGGAGAGGGCCTGTGGCAGGGAGTCGCGGAGGCGGAAGAGGTTGGCGCGTTTGGCGATGTCGTCGTTGCGTTTTTGCTCGAGGCGAATGATGTTGGAGTCGAGCTGTGAGGTGTTCATCATCTGGTAGCCGCCCTGGAAGACGTTTTCGCTGGTTTTGTCGAAGGCGAACTGACCCATGTCGAAGGTCATCTCGTCTTTGGCGAAAAGGATGCGGGTGAAGGGCTCGTCCTGTTCGCCGTTGCCGCCTGTTTCGCTGTAGGAGCATCCGTCGAAGAGGGTGAAGAGGAGGTAGCGTTCGTCGGGGGTGGTCTGCATCATGCCGTAGCGGGCGGAGACGACGTCGGGTTTGCCGGGGTTTTTGCGGTGGTCGAAGATGGTGATGTCGTGGAGTGTTTTGCCGTCGGAGGATTTGTCGTTGACGCGGATAACGAAGTTGTCGATTTCGGAGTAGTATTCGCCGGGTCGGATGTTGAGGGCGGGTTTTTTGCGGGTGATGTCGTAGAGGGTGGTGCGGTATTTGAGTACGGCGGAGGGCATGACATAGTCGGCGAAGAGGAAGGCGACGACGGAGAGGATGGCGACGATGATGCCCATAGGGAGGAGGGTGCGCCAGAGGGGTATGCCGCCGCTTTTGATGGCGACGAGTTCGTAGCGCTCGCCGAGGTTGCCCATGGTCATGATGGAGGCGAAGAGGACGGCGATGGGCATAGCCATGGGGACAAAGGTGGCTGAGGCGTCGAGCATGAGTTCCATGATGATGCCGATGGAGAGGCCTTTGCCGGCGATGTCGTCGATGTATTTCCAGATGAACTGCATGAGGAGTACGAAGACGGCGATGGCGAAGGTGATGACCAGGGGGCCGAGGAAGGATTTTATGATGAGCTTGTCGAGCTTCTTCATCAGATGGCTATCGGAAGATGTTGATGATGTCGTTGCCGTTGGCAATGATGAGGAGGGCGAAGAGGAGTACCATGCCGATGGACTGTGCAACCTCGAGGAATTTTTCGCTGGGCTGGCGGCGTGTCACCATTTCCCAGAGGGTGAAGAGGATGTGGCCGCCGTCGAGGCCGGGGATGGGGATGATGTTCATGAATGCCAGGATGAGGGCGAGGAGTGCTGTGATGGACCAGAACGAGTACCAGTCCCACTCGCTGGGGAAGAGGCTGCCGAGGGTGCCGAAGCCGCCGAGCCCTTTGTAGCCGTCTTTGGTGAAGAGGATTTTGAGGGAGCTGGCATAGGTCACGAGCTGGTTCCAGCCGTAGGAGATGCCGACGGGGAGGGCTTGGAAGAAATTGTAGTCGTAGTGGATAGACTCGAAGAGGTCGAGGGGCGACTCGAGGAAGATGCCGAGCCGGCCGTTGGCGTCGGGGACGACGGTGAGGCTTTCGAAGGCACCGCCGCGGACGACGCCGATGGTGATGCTGTCGTTGGCGTGGTCGCGGAGGTACTGTGAAATCTCGGTGTGGCAGGCCATGGGCTGGTTGTCGATGCTGACCACGCTGTCGCCGATTTGCATGCCGGCGCGTTTGGCGTGGGAGCCGGAGCTGAACTCTTTGATGACGAAGGGCGAGCGGATGGCGAAGAGGAGGTTGGTGTCGCGGGGATTGATGGAGTCGAGGAGGTTGTAGCGCATGGGGATGTCGACGGTGAAGAAGGTGTCGCGCAGGGCGACGGTGGCGACGACGGGTTCGCCCAAGGCGGTGTCGCCCGTGATGGTGGTGTCGCTAACCGTCATATGGCGGCGCACGGTGACGACTTTGGGGTTGTCGAGGAGCAGGGTGTGCTGCGTTTTGGCGATGTCGGTCATTTCCGTGCCGTCGATGGCGCAGATGATGTCGCCGTTCTGAAAGCCTTCGGCGAGCAGAAGCTCGTGGTAGTCGTAGCCGAGTTTGGCGTTTTGGAGGGGCAGTTCGTCTTTGCCCCAATGGGCGAAGATGCAGGTGTAGATGAGCAGCGCGGAGAGGAAGTTGACGAGGACGCCGCCGCTGATGATGCAGAGGCGCTGCCAGGGTTTCTTGGAGCGGTATTCCCAGGGTTGGGGCTCGCTGGCCATCTGGGTGGAGTCCTTGGTTTCGTCGATCATGCCGGCGATGTCGCAGTAGCCGCCGAGTGGAATCCAGCCGATGCCCCACAGGGTGTTGTCTTTGTCCTCGTCGGCGAGGTTTTCTTCGGCCCAGGATTCGGGGGTGGTGGCGTTGAAGAAGAGGAAATGCCATTTGCCGTTGAATTTCTTGGCTTTAAGGATGGAGAACTTCCAGTTGAAGAAAAGATAGAAGCGCCGGACGCGGGTTTTGAACAGACGGGCGAATAAAAAATGGCCGAACTCGTGGGTGATGACCAGCAGCGAGAGGCTGAGTAGCAATGCAATAACTTTCAAGGGATGATGATTATTATGGGGATGATAAAATGTGATTTACTGTGTTTCGGAATGTTGCTGGCGGAGCTTCGGAGGGGGGCTTCGCCGGGCGACATTAATCTGTAACGTGTATTTTTATGCTTTATTGCATAGGGCGCGAGTATTTGCATCGGTGGCCAGTAGGTCGTCGAGCGAGGGGTTGGGGATGTAGGGGGCTTTGGACATGGCATCGGCAATGAAGTCGGCGATGCCCAGGAAGGGGAGACGCCCCTCGATGAAGCGCGCGACGGCGACTTCGTTGGCGGCATTCATCACGCAGGGCATGTTGCCGCCTTTCTGCCAGGCGTCGTAGGCCAGCGGGAGGCAACGGAAGGTCTCGGTGTCGGGCTTGAGGAAGGTGAGCTGCGGATGGTCGAGGAAGCTGAAGCGGGGCAGGTGGCTCTCGATGCGGCGGGGGTAGCTGAGGGCGTACTGTATGGGGGTCTCCATGGTGGGAGTGCCTATCTGGGCTTTGATGGAGCCGTCGGCGAACTGCACCATCGAGTGGACAATGCTCTGGGGATGGACCAGGACTTCGATGCGGTCCACGCCGACGCCAAACAGCCAACAGGCTTCGATGACTTCGAGCCCTTTGTTCATGAGGCCTGCGGAGTCGATGGTTACCTTGCGGCCCATTTTCCAGTTGGGGTGGTTCAACACCTCTTCGAGGGTGACGTTGGCCAGCTCGTGGCGCTGACGGCCCAACAGGGGACCGCCAGAGGCGGTGAGCAGGATCTTGTCGATGGCGTTGACAAACATGCCGTCGCTGTCGGCGCCCGCTTCGCCCTGAAGGGTCTGGAAGATGGCGGAATGCTCGGAGTCGACGGGCACTATCTGCACGCCGTGTTTGCGCGCCTGGCTGGTGACGATCTGACCGGCGACGACGAGGGTTTCTTTGTTGGCCAGCGCCAGCGTTTTGCCGGCTTCGATGGCGCGGAGTGTGGGCACGAGACCGGCAAAGCCGACCATGGCGGCCATCACGGTGTCGACACAGTCCATGGTGACGACATCGGCTACCGAGGCGGCGCCGGCAAAAACCTTGGTGTCGGTGCCGTCTAAGGCGTCGCGGACTTGGGCGTATTTTGTGGTGTCGGCGATAACAACGATGTTGGGGTGAAATTCAAGGGCTTGCGTTATCAGCAACTCTGCGTTGCTTCCGGCCACCAGGATTTCGGGTTCAAACAGGTCGCGATGACGACGGATGACATTGAGCGTCTGCGTGCCGATGGAACCTGTGGAACCTAATATGGCGATGTGTTTTTTCTTCATGATTGGTCTTCTTTCTGCTGTGATGTTCTTTCTGCAGCGGCTGTCGGGGGAAGTTCTATGGGTTTGGTGGAGTCTATGAGTGTGGAGTCTATATATATTATTGTATCTTAATATTAAAACAGCGCTTCGGGGTCGATGGGCTGGTCTTTTATTAAAACAGCTCTTTCGGGTCGACGGGCTGGTCTTCGCGAAGCATGGTGAACTGCAGTGTGGCCTGACCTTTGCGCTGTTTGGGTTGCAGCTTCATCAGGGGTTCGCCGGCTCTGACGGTTTCGCCGGCGTTTTTCTCGGCGGTGCCTTCGGCGGTGTAGATGCTGATTTCTTGGGCGTTGTGTTGCACCACTATGGTGAGTACTCCATCAACGTTTTTTTCGCAGAGAAGCACTCGACCGGCTTGGATGCTCCTCACCCGGTCGTCGCGTGAGCCTTCGATAACGATGCCTTTGAAGTCGTTGCGGCTGTTGTATTTTTTCGTTATTTTGCCTTCAAGGGGTTTGGCGTAGTTTTTGTCGCCACCGCGGCTTTCAATGTCGGCGCGGAGTAGGCTGTCTTCGGCGGAACGGACATAGGGTGTGGGGGTGGCTTTGGTGCTGTCGGCTGCGCTGCGCTGTCCTTGCGAGTGGCGTGCCGACGGGTCTTTGCCCAGCATCACGTCCTGTATGTCGGCGAGCAGGGCTTCCTGCTGCGCCAGCTGCAGGCTCAGCGAGTCTACTCGGCGGGCGTTGGCGTAGGTCTGTTCGGTCATCTTCTGGCTGGAATAGCCGGGAATCAGTTCCCGCAGCGGCGTGAAAGCCAGCAGCAAACCTGTCAGGAAGACGAGCACGAGAGCGGTGATGCCCAGGAAGACGAAGATGTTGATGCCGGAAAGCTGGAAGGATATCTTTTCTTTATAGGTGTCGGTGTCCAAAACGACAAAACGGTGCTTGTGTTTCACCAAGTCACCTATGGTGTGCCGCCCGTTCCAGAGACGGCTGAAAAAAAGCTTCAGGCGTCCTATGATTCCTGGTTTCTTGTCGCTCATGGTGTTCTTTTTGTCAATAAAAAAGGCGATGCTTGGAATGTCTCACCTCCGCACCGCCTTTTCCTTATCTGTTGGTTGGTTTACAGTCTCTTCAAGCCTGAGTCGTCGATTTTGACACGGTTCTGAAGCACCGGAATCAGGAAGTTGACACCGTTCTGGCCCATGCGTTCATACTGCATGCGGATGGTGTTGACGTCGGGTTTTTCGACTTTGTTGTTGTTGTCAATGTTGACGACAAAGACGCCCCAGGTGCCCTGAATGGGATCCAGCAGACCGGTTTTGTCTTTGGCGGCGATGGCGGCAATGGCTTTCATCTCCATGCTGTATTTG
>CAMNKG010000008.1 GCA_946542135.1 uncultured Bacteroidales bacterium | reverse complement strand
ATTCCTATGGGCAATTGGGCAGGATGACTTGATGGATTATATTCGCGATTGTTTTGCCTCCCATATGCCAATAGGCCCGTTGCACCGAAAAACCATGGAATTGTTCCGCCAATATATGATTGTGGGCGGTATGCCTCAAGCAGTAAAAACTTATGTTGAAGAAATGGACTTCGACAAAGTGGACAGGATAAAAAGGAATATATTGAACATCTATCGTGCTGATATCAGTAAGTATGCCGCCGGCCATGAGCAAAAGGTAACACAGATTTTTGACACCATACCGTCGCAGCTACAGCGTCACGAGAAGAAGTTCCGTATTGGCGAACTCGAAAAAGGAGCCCGGACAAGAAATTATGCCAATGCTTTTTTCTGGCTCGAAGAATCGCGTGTAATCAATGTCTGCTACGCGGCCTCGGAACCAAATATTGGGTTGAACCTTAACCGTGATGATGCCAAAAGAAAACTCTATATGTCGGATACCGGTTTGTTGATTGCAATGGCTTTCAGCGAGAAGGATATCCAGCAGGGGCAGTTGTATAAAAAACTAATGTTTGATAAGTTGGAGATAAACAAAGGTATGTTGGTGGAGAATATAGTGGCTCAGATGTTGGTGGCCACTGGCAACAAACTGTATTTCTATTCTAATTCATCGCATGAGAAAGACGACAGGATGGAAATTGATTTCCTCGTCAGGAAGCCCTCCGTAACCTCACGTCATAACATCTCTCCTATTGAAGTCAAGTCATCTACACACTACACTTTGACCTCCTTGAAAAAATGCATGAGCAAATATGGCGAATACCTTGCCACACCGTATGTGATACATTCAGCCGACTATATGGAGAAAGACGGAATCACATTTATCCCTTTATATATGACACCGTTACTATAAATAAATGCATACCGCAGCAAGCCCTCCTCAAAGCCTACGAGGAAGCTGCCAGCGAAGAAGAATAATCGCCAAGGTTGCAGGCCGCCAGCCTGCGAAATGGTACGTGGGCTGCCAGCCCGCGAACAAACCATCACAAGCTGGAAGCCCCTCTCGGGACTTCCGGCTTCTAATATGTAAGAAAATGACAGAACGCACACGCGAAATATCAGACAAGCTCTCGCCTCACCTTTTCTGAGACATCGACAAGGATCAGTTCGACGCCGTCATCAACTCGGCACAGTTGACACACTGTACTGATTTCGCCCATTTGGTTTTATCCCATTCTTTAAAAGATAAATAAAACTGACACAGATCAGTGTGGAAT
Organism: uncultured Bacteroidales bacterium; assembly: GCA_946542135.1. Classification (GTDB taxonomy): domain Bacteria; phylum Bacteroidota; class Bacteroidia; order Bacteroidales; family P3; genus Colimorpha. The sequence goes on along the minus strand of CAMNKG010000008.1, from coordinate 32,726 downwards.
TTCGAACTGTGTAAATATCTGGCAAACAAGAATGTAGTATTATTATGCAAAATAAATTATGCAAATCGCATAATTTATTTTGCATAATTTGATTAAAAGTTCGTATTTTTGCAGCCGAAAAACATTAATGATTATGAAAGAAGATGAGAATCCTTTTGTGGTGACAGGCCGAATCAAACCTGAATATTTCTGCGACCGCGAACAAGAGTCGGCACGTATGATAAAACTATTGTGCAACGGGAATAATGTCGTGATACGCTCCGAACGTCGTATGGGTAAAACCGGCTTGATACAGCATTGTTTCGACCACAAAAAGATTGCCGACAACTACTATACTTTCTTTGTCGACATATTGCATACCACCAGTTTGAAAGAACTGGTCTACGACTTGGGACGTGCTGTGTATGCACAGACTGTTTCTCATGGCAGGAAATTGACGCAGAGGTTTGTCCAAGTACTCAAAAGTCTGAACGGAAAGTTTGGTTTCGATGCGGCTACAGGTCTCCCGTCGTTCAACATCACCTTGGGTGATATTGAAAACCCGGAGTTTACATTGGAGGAGATTTTCCATTACCTTCAGCAGGCCGACCGTCCTTGCATCGTCGCAATCGACGAGTTCCAACAGATTGCGAAATACCCGGAGAAGAATATTGAGGCGCTGCTCCGTGGTCATATCCAGAAAATCGACAACTGTCATTTTATCTTTGCAGGCAGTGAACGCCACTTGTTGGGTATGATGTTCGACAGCGCCAGCCGTCCGTTCTATAAGAGTGCTGACAATATTTCGCTCGACGCCATTACGCGAGACAAATACGTCGCGTTCATGGAAGAACAATTCCAAAAGCGCCGGAAGGCATTGCCCACGGCTATCGCCACGCAAATCTACGACATGTTTGAAGGACATACCTTCTATGTGCAGAAGTTGCTGAACGAGACATTTTCCAACACAGCAGCAGGTAGTGCTTGCGATGAACAAACGATGCGCTATTCTTTGAAGTCCATCATCGACGGCAACGACAGCTATTATCGCGAAATCCTTTCCAGAACCACCGTCCGGCAAAAGTCACTTCTCTACGCCATTGCTGCCGAAGGTTGGGCATCTCATATCACTTCGGCGGATTTCATCATGCGGTATCGGTTGGCTACGGCAAGCGCCGTTCAGACTGCCTTAAAGAAACTACGCGATGAAGATCTCGTCGTCGAAGCCGACCGCAAGTATCGCATCAGCGATCGTTTCTTCGGCCTTTGGATCAGGCAATACATGCTTTAGCGGCCCCGACCTTCAAGATCCTGTAGCACCCCCGTCGTTTAGACTGTTTTGGGATTGAAATTTTGCCCTAATTTTCCCGACTTCGATAGTCGCACTTTCGTGTTTTTTAAGCATCAAACATATAACAATATCCCTTTCATTTACGGAAAAACACTTCGAAGTTCATATCTGCATATGCTTTGTGGCCTATAAGGTCTACAAGGAATTGGAGAAAATCATTAGACTACAAATATTGAAATATAAGTATTATTATACATTTAAGGACGGACTGGACTATGTCGTCTTATAGTATTAATATATAGCAAAAGAGGATAGGATATTTTCACTATCACCAGATAATTAATGTATCCTATCCCCTTATCTCGATGTACTAACACATAGATAATCCTTATTGCACAACCAACACTTTCTTGGTTATTTGATGACCAACTTTAACAATATATATACCAGATGAAGGGACGTCGATGGAACATCTGTTGGCTTTTTTGTTAAAAATCATTCTGCCTTTTATATCGTATACGATAACCTCTTCATTGCCAGTATTGTCAACTATGATGCTGCTATTGACTGTATATATAAATGGTTTTGTATCTTCAATGTCATCAACGGATTCAGTGCCACTATTACTGGCGAAATATCCTATGATAGTCGTGTCTGATTCAACAGTAAGTGTTCTGGGATTATCTGTACTCCCATCATTCCACTGCACAAAGTGATAGCCAGTATTAGGATTAGCCTGTATGACAGCAGGAGATGTACATGTTGGTGCATTGACGATTTGTACAGTTCCCATTGTTTCATCTGATGATGAAACATTAAAAATGTACGATGACGATTCTATGAAGTTTGTAAATGGATACCATGAGTAAGTATAGGACTCTGTACTCCCGCAAGGTATGTAGACAGGTATGTCATAGGGAACACTATCAAAAGCCTCTCCAACATAAAACGGGGTCGGATTTAATGAGTGTATTTCTTGAAGAGACGTACAATTCTTAAATGCATGGGTGGATATTCTTTCAACTGATTTAGGGATAGTCAAAGATGTTATAGCTGTATTACCGTATAAGAAATAGTTGGGGATTACAGATACTGAGTCTCCGAATACAAGATTTGTTACTGGTGAGCAGGGCAGTTCGTTTTGTGTCGGGTCTTCTGGATTATAACTGGAACAGGCGAACATACCTTTGCTATGCCTATTGTAGCTAATTCCAAACATATAATGATGCCAATAGTCTGTAAGATCTTCCCATTCCGAATGGTTCCTCTCCAAATTCCGGGCATTAATATTCACTGTTCTTAGAGAAGGACTGTAAAATGCACAAGCCTCTATGTACTCTACTGAGGATGGGATTGTTATGGATGTAATGTTAGTGCCATGAAATGCACATGCACCTATGAATCGGACTCCTTCTGGAATGGTAACGGATGTTATGTTGCTGGACCCTTTACATAAATTACGCGGGATGTACTCGATATTATCACCCAAATATAGTGTTTGAAGGTCGTCAATGCCAGCCTTTATGGTATGGCATCTAAGGGCGTTAAAATACATTGTATCGACATGGTGTGGCAAGAACTCATCAATAAATGTCACATCAGGACCAATGGTTAGAACATTTAGGGAATCGAATGATCTTCCCGGGTTGTTGATTTCCGGATGGTAATCGTAAGTATAATTATTATTCAAACGAAATGAGACACGCCGCGCACTGTCTGCATTGTAATTTAACGAAGTTATAGTACTGTCACAAATTTTAATGCCTATTTGTGTGATTGTTCGTGGTATACTGAGTGACGTGACGTTGCATTGATAGAAAGCATTGTTTGAGATTATTCTGACAGGTGCTGTGCCTGAGAATACATTTCCTGATCCGTCTGTGAAAGAGTATGATACACTGTCTGGAAGAACAATATCTCCAGAGGGTAGTGTGTAATTATATGGCAAGTCATATTGCGCATATATACCATCCATATATTGATGATACCTCCATTGTTCAGTCACTGCAGCTACAATTGGAACTTCATCGCCATGTTCAATGAGGTCCTCTAATGTTCCTTCTGCTACTATTGAAAAAACTACTTCTTGGTTAGGCGATATTGTAACAGGTTGAAATCCGAACAGGTAAAGGCCTTGTGAATGGGCTATCAATGGAACAAGGAAGGTTAGAAATAGTACTACTTTTCTTTTCATAAATGACAACCCTTATTTTGTGTCGGGTGCAACTTTTTATTTGCCTGACACCCGAAAGGCGGTATTTATAATAGATAAAAGAAGCGCGGGTATCTGATACTTTGCTTATCCTGCTTGTTTGGACCATCGCATTGCCTCCAGTACAGAATCAGCAATGCCGAAGCCCACGCATGATTGGTATATAAAGTATACTATACGCCATACTTGTGGACGTGGATCATTGAGTTATTATGGCATAGGCTTCTGAATCTGCGAAGTTCAAACAAGCCGAAAATAAACGCGGCTACACGTCTCTTTATATGTTTTGTTGTTTTGCTTTTAGCTTTTGATGGGTGTAATGGATTTATCTTTATCCCTTTATCCTACATTGGCTTTGGGTAAAACAACATTGCAAAAATACACATTTTTCTATGTCTGACAAAATTTATTGGCTTTGATTTGGTAAAGCGTTATTTTTGTTTCATTGATGATGGGTGTTTCTCAATAGGTCTATAGAAAGACGTTTGGATTTCGGCTTCATAATTAACATATGCGCTCTTTTGATGTAATATGATTGACATTTCGTTAGTCTCAAAGATGTTGAACCTCGCAAATCATAAACAATAGAAGTATATTTCGGGATACTAATCGACTTCAAAATATGAGCTTCAGAGGTGAGTTATATCGTCTGGAAGATATAAATCCTATTATCTCTGAACATCGCCATGATTGAAAGCGTGTTTCAACACGTAGAGGTCTTTCTACAAGGTTTACCCTATTCGTTTTAATATGGTTGTATGATGACATTCTCATGCTAAGGATCTGGATTTCATAATTCAGCGTCGTAGGTGGAACGGAGCCCCGACAGAAGCACTTCCTTCTTCGTATGTCAAACTTCGATTTCTGTAGCGAAAAGTGTTGCCGCTGCATACTTTTTTAACGTTTTTTCAGTTATGCTATCATCAACATCCTCTCGCCATGAACACTCAGAAACAGAAAATGAAGATGCAGCAGAAACTTACGCCTCAGCAGCTACTGCTGATGAAGCTTCTGCAACTGCCCGTGTCTCGCCTCGACCAACGCATCAAAGAAGAACTGGAAAAAAATCCTATGCTGGAACTGGATGCCGCTCAGGATCGCTCTTCCGACATCCACGACGACAACGTCGACATCGACGATGCCTACAACGATGAGGACGACGGCGATTTCCGCGGCATCGATATGGACGAGTATTTCGACGATGACTATAGCTACCGCGAACGCCTCGAAAAAGACCCCAACCAGTCGGACCACCGCTTCGAACTCTCTGAGTCGGACTCCTTCACCGAGTCGCTGATACGCCAACTCAACCTCCGCCCTCTCTCCGACAGACAACGCACCATTGGCATGGAACTCATCGGCAGCATCGATGGCTCGGGCTATCTGGGCCGCGACATCGACCTCATAGCCAACGACCTGGCTTTCCGCTCTAACCTCGATGTCTCGGACAAGGAACTCATGGAGGTCCTCCACATCCTCCAGTCGTTCGACCCCGCCGGCGTCGCCGCTCGCAACCTGCAGGAATGCCTGTCGCTGCAACTGCATCGCACCGAAAACCCCGACGCCGACACGCTTCTGGCTACTCGCATCGTGGACAAATATTTCGACATGTTCTCCAACAGACGCTACGCCGCTCTCGCCGCTCAACTCAAGGTCGACGACGAAGCTCTCGACCGCGCCGTCGAGGTGATCCGCCACCTCAACCCCAAACCAGGATGGGGTCGCGGCACCGAAAGCAGTGGCGCACAGTATATTGAACCGGACTTCATCGTGGCGCGCGAGGGCGATCAGCTGTCGTTCTCGCTGTCGGCGGGCAACCGCCCCAGACTGCACCTCAACAGCGACTACGCCGAGATGCTACAGCAGATGAGCCAACAGAAAAACGTCTCTTCGTCTGAGCATGAAACAATTCAGTTCATCAAGACGAAGACCGACGCGGCGCAATGGCTTATCGACACCCTCGAACAGCGCCAGCAGACGCTCTCGGCTATCATGGGTGCTATCCTCAAGTACCAACGACGCTATTTCCTTTCTGGCGACAAGGCGGACCTGCGTCCTATGCGCCTCAAGGACATCGCCGCCCTCTCTCATTTCGACGAGTCGACGGTGTCGCGCGTGGTCAACGAAAAATATGTCCAGTCGGAGTTCGGCACTTTCCTGCTCAAGGATCTCTTCTCCAAAGCCTTAGTCACCGACCAGGGAGAGGTACTGGCTATCGACCACATCAAGGAGGTTCTACAGCATCTCGTCGACGAAGAGGACAAGTCCAACCCCATGACCGACGAGGACCTTACGAAGGCTTTGTCGGAAAAGGGCTTCCCGCTGTCGCGACGCACCGTGAGCAAGTACCGCGAAAGCATGGGTATCCCCGTCGGACGCCTGCGTAAAGAACTGAAATAACAGGCATGCCATCATTCTTAGAATCATCAATTCCACTAAAATAAGTCACTTATGTACCGTCTTCTTTGCCGTCTCCTCGCTTGCTTCCTCGCTGTGGCTTCGCTATGCCCGCCGCTGCATGCCCAAGAGGAGCTGGATGGCAACAAGAAGGCCAAGTTCTATGAGGGCGACGGCTCCGAGGTGCTCCTCTGGCAGCTGTTCTACCACGACAACTTCTCCGGCGCGGCGGTGAAACTGCGCAACCTCTCCATGGATTCCCTCCCCGACGAGGTCAATATCCGCGTCATCCGCGACAGCAGCGAGTTCTGCTTCCCCATGAAGAATATCCTTACCTCATCCTACGGTTGGCGCCCCAAATTCAACCGCGCCCACCGTGGCGTCGACATCCTCCTGCGCACGGGCGACCCTATCAGGGCATGCTTCCCCGGCGTGGTACGCATCGCCAGACCGATGGGCGGCTACGGCAACGTGGTGGTGATACGCCATCAGAACGGCCTTGAGACGGTCTACGGCCACATGTCTAAAATCCTCGTCAAACCACGCCAGATCGTCAAAGCCGGCGAGGTGATAGGCCTCGGCGGCAGCACGGGCAACTCTACGGGTCCCCATCTCCATTTCGAGGTGCGCTTCCAGTATGAACCTTTCGACCCCGAATGGCTGCTCGACTTCTCCAACTATACGCTGCGTACCCGCCGTCTGCATCTCGACAAGACCTATTTCGGCATCAGCGTCCCTAAAGGCAACAAGCGCCCCATATTCAAAGCCGACAAGAGCATCATCAAAGAAGCTCCCATCCGAACGCAGCAACGCGAGATATACCATACCGTCAAATCTGAAGACACATTGAAACTCATCGCTATGCAACACAGCACAACGGTGGAAAAAATCCAAGAATTGAATCCGGGCCTCAAAAAGGTCAAAACGGGTATGCGCATCAGGGTGCGCTGACATGGCACTTTCGCCCTGCCCGACTCGCGTCGAAACACCTCTATCGAAAAACGTTATTATTAATGTATCATAAAATATAATTTATATACCATGAAGAAAACAAACCTCTCAGAACACAATGCCGCCGAAGTACCCAATGGCGCCCATTATCGCATTGGCGTTGTCGTCGCCGAATGGAACAGCGACATCACCAATGCATTGGCTCAAGGCGCGCTGGATACGCTCCTCCATTACGGCGTTGCCGCTGACAATATCCCCATAGTCCATGTCCCTGGCAGCTTCGAGCTGACTACGGGCGCCGACCTCATGCTCAAAAACGACAGCACGCTCGACGCCGTCATCTGCATCGGTTGCGTCATCCAGGGCGAGACGCGCCATTTCGACTTCATTTGCGAGGCCGTCTCCCAAGGTCTCACCAATGTGGCTCTGAAACATGAAAAACCTGTCATCTTCAGCCTGCTGACCACCAACGATATGCAGCAGGCTCTCGACCGCGCCGGCGGCAAACATGGCAACAAAGGCGTCGAAGGCGCCGTCACGGCCCTGAAAATGGTGGCGATGCAACGTCAGCTGGAACAGCAGAAACGTTAATCATATCTCAATTATCTCACCCTCTTTTTATCCTATTGATGATGAACAAACGAATCGTATTTTTTGGAACCCCGGATTTCGCGGTCGCCTCGCTCGACGCCATTGTGGCCGCCGGCTACGATGTGGCCGCCGTCGTAACGGTCCCCGACAGCCGCAGCGGTCGTGGCATGAAGGTGGCTTACTCTCCGGTCAAGGACTATGCCCTCGCTCATCAACTACCCCTGCTGCAGCCCGAAAAACTCCGCGACCCGCTGTTCTTGCAACAGCTGGCGCAGTACCAGGCCGACGTCTTCGTGGTGGTGGCTTTCCGCATGCTGCCACAGCTGGTGTGGGCCATGCCGCCGCTGGGCACCTTCAACCTGCACGCCTCCCTGCTGCCTCAGTATCGGGGCGCCGCACCGATCAACTGGGCCATCATCAACGGCGAGAAGGAAACGGGGGTCACCACTTTCCTCCTCAACGACCGCATCGACGAAGGTCATCTGCTGCTGCAGCAATCAACGCCTATCTCCGACGACGACAATGCCGAAACGCTCTACGACCGCCTCGCTGCCATGGGTAGAGACCTCGTGGTGAAAACGCTCGACGGTCTCTTCTCCCATTCTCTGCATCCTCAGGCGCAGCCTCATGTCGACACGCTCAAGCCGGCCCCCAAAATCTTCAAACCCGACTGCCTTATCCCTTGGCATCGTAGCGGCATTGAGATCTGCAATTTCATCCGCGGACTCTCACCTTACCCTGCCGCCGTGGCTCGTTTCGTCAACGCCAAAGGACAGGAGGTCTCTTTGAAAATTTTCAACTCTTCCTTTGAAAAGTGCGATAATTCCTATATAGGTGCTATCCTTACTAACTCAAAAAATGAACTCAAAATCGGCGTAAATGACGGCTTTGTAAGGATTTTAAGCGTGCAAATGAGCGGTAAGAAAAAAATTACTGTCGATGAATTTTTAAGAGGGTATAATGTAACAGATTGGAAATTAATAATATAATTTGCATATAAAATTTTTATTAATTTTTTTTTAAAAAATAGGTTGCTTTTTTAAAAAAACTTGTTATATTTGCATCGTCAAAAATGATTGTTTAACCCTCAAATTCATCAAAATGAACAAGACAGAATTAATCGCCGCTGTTGCCAAAAAGGCTGGTCTGACCAAGGCCGATACAGCTAAAGCTTTCAATGCACTTACCGAAGTTACCAAGGAAACCCTCAAGGGTGGTGACAAAATCGCTCTGATTGGTTTCGGTACGTTTGCAATGCAGAACAGACCGGCTCGCAAGGGTAAAAACCCGCGTACTGGCAAAGCCATCAAGATTCCTGCAAAGAAGGTCTTGAAATTCAAAGCCAGCAAAAAGTTCTAAGCTTTGCTTTTTATTAAAAAAAGACATCCCTCTGTGGATGTCTTTTTTTTTGCGCTTTTGCGTCAAATGAAAAGGTGTATAGGTCAAAATAAAAGGGTATAGGCCCAAAATAAAAGGTGTCACTCCAAGCGGGTGACACCTTCATGATATATGGTTTTCAAAGATGTATTTCCAGTAGGATTAGTCTGGCAGGTCGGTAAGGAAACTGCTGCCCTTGCTCATGGTTCCATCAGCATGGATGATGGTGCGGGCGGCATCGCTCTCGCTTGAGTGCATGGCTTCGAAGATGGGCTCGTTGGTGAGCTGCTCCGTCGTCATGCTTTCAATGATTTTGGCACCTTCGGGATGATTGTGGAGTATGTCGTTCATCCGGCGGATGCGGTCGGCTTTCTGGCGCACACGCAGGTCGTTGATGTCTTCGCTCGAGGGTGTGAAGGCACGTTCCACCTGGCGGTCGATGACGGTGTTGGTCTGCTGTGCCATGGGCGTCTCGTAGCTGGTCTGCGTCTTGACGGGGGTCTCGACGGTAGTAGCGGTGGCCTGCGGACTGTCGTAGAAGACGGTGCGTTGCGGTGTGGGTTTGTTTTCGATGGGAGCAAATATGTCGTTTACGTTAGGCGTCTCGACTTTGCGGCTTTCTGCTACTGGTGCGGGGGCTTCCATCTTGGGACGGATGCGGATCTCGTCAAGGTAGCTGTTGCCCGAGGCTGCGATGCTCTCTTTCTCGGCCGTCATGACGACCTCCTCGACGGGCATCTCTTCAGTGGTCTCCTCAAGGGTGAAAACGCGCTTCACTCCGTTCTGCGGAATGGAGAAAGGGTCGTTGTCTTCTTTCTTGACGGGTTCGTTCTTGCCTTCGTTCACCACTTCGCCCTCGGCGTTGATATGAACCACGCGGATTTCGTCGCTCTTGGCGGCCGCCTGCTCTTCCTTGGCTGCAGCGCTTTCGGGTGCTGCGGCCTTGGTGTCAGAGGTCTGCTCCTGCGGCTTGTTGTCCTCTTTTTCGATGCTGAGGTGATGGATGGTCTGTCCCGGACGCTGCTCGAAGCCGGTGGCGATAAGGGTGATGCGCAACTCGTCGTTGAGGTTGTCGTCTTCGGAGTTACCCCATATGATGTTGGCTTCGTTGTTGCCGATAAGGTCGGTGAGGTAGTCGGTGACTTCGCCAATCTCGTCCATGGTGATCTGGTGCGACGGCGAGTAGGAGAAATAAAGCAGGATGTTCTTTGCTCCGCGTATGTCGTTGTCGTTGAGCAGCACCGATGTCGTAGCGCTCTCGATGGCTTGGCGGGCTCGGTCGTCGCCGCGGCCTTCGCCGGCTCCCATCAGCGCGGTGCCGCTGTTTTCCATCACTGTGTTCACGTCGCGGAAGTCGATGTTGACGTAGCCCGACACGGTGATGATTTCGGCTATGCCTTTGGCTGCGGTGAGAAGCACATCGTCGGCTTGGCTGAAAGCCATGTTGAATGGCAGGTTGCCGCAGAGGTCACGCAATTTGTCGTTGTTGATGACGAGGATGGCATCAACATGTTTCTTGAGCTCCTCAATACCTGCAAGGGCCTGTTGGCGACGCACTTTGCCTTCAAAGGTGAAGGGCATCGTGACGATGGCTACCACCAGGATGTGGGGCACCATCTCGTCGTCAAGTTCTATGTTTTTGGCGATTTCGGCAATCACGGGCGCTGCTCCTGTGCCTGTGCCGCCGCCCATTCCGGCGGTGATGAAGAGCATCTGGGTGTCGTCGGAGATAGCCTCACGGATTTCATCCTTGTGCTCCAAGGCGGCTTTGCGTGCACGTTCGGGAACGTTGCCTGCACCCAGTTTGCCAAGCTCTATCTTGTTGGGCACGGGGCTGGCATTGAGGGCTTTGGCATCGGTGTTGCAGACGATGAAGTCTACGCCGCGAATGCCTTGACGGAACATGTGGTTCACTGCATTGCCGCCACCGCCGCCTACACCGATGACTTTGATTTTGGCGGGTTGTTCGTGGACGGGTTCAAACTCCATGGTGGTGGAGGGGGTGAGGTTCAGCGTGGCCTCTTCTTGGGGCATGAAATCCATATTATTTGTTTTTGTGCTATCTTCCATATTGTTAATTGCTATGCAGGTGATTGTCTACAAGACTGTTACGGCTCTTGCTCGTCTATGTAAAATCTGTGTAAAATTACTGAATACTATTCGTTTATTGTTCTTTCTTGTCTTTTTGTTTTCAACATAGTTATAAACCGTAGCGGTTTTGTCGACGCATTCTCTTGTGTCTTACTCGCTAAGGGCTATTCCTCGCCTTCGTTTTTGATGGTGCCGTCGTTGAAGACTCTCGAGAAGTAGGACTCGATGGCATTGGTGAATCCGCTGCCGAAGCCACGGCGCCGTCTCTCCTTGCTCTTGGGCTCTTTCTTCTTGGTGCTTTCGACGGGGGCTATGGGCTCTTCGCGCTCTACTTCGGTGTAGCGGCTGAAGGCCTGCTCATCGGGCATGGGCGGCATGGAGTCGAACACGGGCGGCATGTCGTTGATTTGGGTCTGTGTCTTCTCTGTGGTGTCTGCGGGTTTCTCGTCGGGTTCTATGTCGTCATGTTCTTTGTTGCGCAGCCGCTCTTCGCGTTCCAGCCCGTAGAGCACCAGTCCGATGCCGGTGGCATACATGGTGTTGGAAAGGTCGGCGTCGCTGTCTTTCTCAAGGTGCTCGTCGGGCAGTCCGATGCGTGTGTCTATGCCGGTGATGAATTCGGTGAGTTCTTTGATGTGACGCAGCTGTGCGCCGCCGCCGGTGAGCACGATGCCGGCTATTAGGTGCTTGTCGAGCCCCGACTGCTTGATCTCGAAGTCAACCTGTTCCAGGATGGTCTCGGTGCGCGCCTTGATGATGGTGGCCAAAGTACGCATGGATATCTCGCGTGCCGGCTGGTTACGGATGCCGGGGATGGAGATGATGTCGTTCTCGCTGACGTTTTGGGGCAGGCAGCTCCCGAAGCGGGTCTTCAGTGTCTCGGCCTGGTTCTTGAGTATCTTGCAGCCTTCCTTGATGTCGAAAGTGATGGCATTGCCTGCCAGGGGAAGCACGGAGGTGTGGCGGATGATGCCTTCGTGGAAGATGGCGATGTCGGTGGTGCCGCCACCGATATCCACAAGGGCCACTCCGGCATCCTTGTCGGCATCGTCGAGCACGGCCAGGGCTGAAGCGATGGGCTCTAACACCACCCCTTTGGTGATGAGTCCGGCACGCTCTACGCTGTCGTGGATGTTGAGAAGGTTCATCGTGTTGCCCGTGACGATGTGGAAGTTGGATTTGAGCTGCTTGCCGGCCACGCCGACGGGTTCAACGTCGGAACTGAGCTCCTCACCGTCAACGACATAGTTCTGGGGGAAGATGTGGATGATCTCTTCGCCGGGACCCAGGGCAATGTTGCGCTGGTCTTCTATGAGGCGGTCGACATCCTCCTGAAGTATGATCTTGTGGTCTTGGGGAATGATGATGCTGCCCATGCTCTGGGTGCTCTTGATGTGCTGTCCCGCTATGCCGACGTAGACTTCCCTGACGGTTACACCGGCCTTTTCGGATGCTTCTTCGACAGCTTTGACGATGGATTCCGAGGTGCTCTTGATGTTCTTGATCACTCCGCGCTCCACGCCCTTCGAGGGGGCCTTGCCGTAGCCCAGGATGGCTATCTTCCCGTTCTCGTTGCGTCGGCCTATGAAGCAGGCGATTTTGGTGGTTCCGATGTCGAGACCTACGATGATGTCGTTTACATTCTGTTCCATGATGATGTATTTTTATTGTTTCTGTTTTTTCTTGCTGTTGGGGTGTGTCGTTTGTCACTGTGCCTCTGCTCGTGTGCATACCACTTGGCCTTCGTATTCAAGGCTTATGGCGCTGTATGTGTCCCATCCCACCTGGTTGATGCCTTGGTCAAAGAAGGCCCAGAGGTTCTCGAATTTGGTCTGAAGCTCCTCGGCGTCGCCAACCACGATGTAGAGTGAGCTGAGTTTGGGTACGGCGTATAGCTTGCCGTCGCTGCCTACGTATATCTGGTCGAAGACGTCGCCGTAGCGCGGGTTTTCGTAGAAAAACGAGGCCAGCTGCCAGATGCGCAGCAGCGCGGCGGGATGCTCTCCGCCCTCCTGGCTCAGTTGCAATTGGGTGGGCCGCTTCAGCCGGGGCTCCTTATAGTCGCTGCTACCTACCACGATATTGCAGTAATGCTTCGGACACAAGGGCATACAGGTGCCTTCATGCGAAAGGTAGAACTCGTTGCCTTCGTAGAAGACTCGGACTACGGGGTCGCGTTGCGTAACGTTGACAATCAGCTTGCCGCCCCACGTGACGTCGACATCGGCTTTGAGGATGTAGGGGTGTCGCTCTAAGTGCTCTCTGATGGCACGACTGTCGAGGTCTTTGATGCTCGTATGCTTCAGCTGGGGGAAGCCTATGGCCAGCAGACTGTCGACTTCGGGTGGTGTCAGTAGTTCGGCGCCACCACAGGTCACAGTGATATCCACTCCCCGCATCGTGGCGTTGCGGCGTACGAAGTAGAGCGTCGCAAGGACGGCTACCAGTGCTGTGGCGATGATGATATTTCTGACTTTGGGCGACATGGTGTTCTGCTTATGAGGGTGGTGTGTCTCTATTGTTGGTTGCCGCTGGGGCTTTCATCCAGGATGTCTTCGCGCAGCCGCGCTTCCAGTTGCGGCACAAGCCTGTCGATGTCGCCGGCTCCCATGGTGACGACGACGTCGGGACAGAGGGCGATGACAAGGTCGGCAAGCTCTTCGCGCGTGGTGAGGTATTTGTTCATGCTCGCTATCTTGCGCAGTATCATGCCCGAACCGACGCCGGGGATGGGCTTCTCGCGTGCCGGGTACAGGGGGATGAGGATGATCTCGTCAAGCGGCGAAAGCGCCTCGGCAAACTCATCGGCAAAGTCGCGCGTGCGACTGTAAAGGTGCGGCTGGAAGACGCCGACGATGCGCTTGTCGGGATAGAGGAACTTGACCGACTCGATGGTGGCGCTGATCTCTTTGGGATGGTGGGCGTAGTCGTCGATATAGACCAGTGTCTTCTCCTTGATGTGGAAATCGAAGCGTCGCCGTATGCCGGCAAAGGTCTTCAGCCCGTAGCGAAGCTGGTATTCGTCTAATCCGCAACGCAGCGCCACTGCCGACGCTGCCACGGCGTTCTCCACATTGTACAGGCTCGAGGCTTCCAGCTCCAGGTCGTAGATGACCTTCTCGGGGGTGCGCAGGTCGAAGAAGATGTTGCCGTTGTAGTTGCGCACATTGATGGCGTAATAGTCGGTCTCTATGGAATGGGCTGAGTATGAGAACTGCTCTATCTCTTCGCCTATTTTCAGACCGTGGTGGTGCTCTTCGTCGTCATGCGCTTCGTTGGCGTGTCCGTGATGGTCGTGTCCGTGTTCATCCTCGCCGTGGTGCTGATCGCACGCTTCGTGGGTGTGCTCGTACTCCTCGTCGTCGTGGTGATGGTGATGACCGGCGACGCCTTCTTTGAGGAAGATGGCACCGTCGGGTTGGGTCTGGTTGGCAAACTGTTCGTAGGCTTCCAGCATGTGCTCGGTGGTGCCGTAGACGTCTAAATGGTCGGGGTCGGTGGCGGTGATGACGGAATAGTAGGGGTGCAGCTGCAGGAAGGAACGGTCGAACTCGTCGGCCTCAACCACCACATATTCGCTCTTGGTGTTGACCAGCAGGTTGCTGTCGAAATTCTTGGCGATGCCGCCCAGAAAGGCGGAACATCCGATGTCGGTCTTGCTGAGAAGGTAGGCTATCATGGCCGACGTGGTGGTCTTGCCGTGTGAGCCGGCAACGGCGATGCATTTCTTGCCGCGGGTCAGTTCGCCGAGCACCTGCGAACGTTTCTTCATGGCTACGCCGCTGGCAGACAGCTGCATGAACTCTTTGTTGTCTTTCGGCACAGCAGGGGTATAGATGACCAGGTCGATGCCTGTGGGTATTCGGTTGGGGTCGTCGTCATAGTGTATGTCGATGCCTTCGGCTTCGAGTTGTTTGGTGAGTGGGCTCTCGGTGCGGTCATAGCCACTGACGGTGTGTCCGCTCTGTTTGAAAAAGCGGGCTATGGCGCTCATGCCGATGCCTCCGATGCCTAAAAAGTAGTAATTCATAGTGTTATCCGTTGCAAATTTTCATTATTTCGTCGACGATGTGGTCTGCTGCATGCTGGTGCGACATGCGGCGTATGTTCTCGCTCATGCGCTCTCGTCGCTGGCTGTCGTCGAGGAGTGCCTCGAGGCGTTGTAGCCCCTGATCATGGCATTCGATGTCGGCAACCATCTCGGCGGCATCTTGCTTGACCAGCGCCATGGCGTTCTTGGTCTGGTGGTCTTCGGCCACGTTGGGCGACGGGATCAGGATGACGGGCTTCCCGGTGGCGCAGAGCTCGGAGATGGCTATGGCACCGGCTCGCGAGATGACGACGTCGGCGGCGGCATAGGCCAAATCCATGCGGCTGATGAACTGGTGCACATGCACCCATTCCTCTGCCTCGTGGGCCTTCACTTGCCGCACCGCCTCTTCGTACATCCATTTGCCGGTCTGCCAGATAATCTGTATGTTTTTCTCTTTGAAAAAGTCGAGGTGGTCGATGATCATCAGGTTGATGGACCGGGCACCAAGGCTGCCCCCGACGGAAAGCACCGTCTGGCGGCTGCCGTCAAGGTGAAACTCCCGCAGCCCTTCGTCGCGGCTTACGCTGAGCTCCTCGATGTCGGCCCTGACGGGGTTGCCTGTAATCACGATTTTCTCCTTCGGGAAGAAACGGTCCATGCCGTCATAGGCCACGCAGATGGTGCGTGCGGTCTTGGCGAGCATCTTGTTGGTGAGTCCGGGATAGGAGTTTTGCTCCTGCAGCAGGGTGGGGAAGCCCATACGTGCTGCCATCTTCAACGTCGGTGCGCTGGCATAGCCGCCTACGCCGACGACGATGTCGGGACTGAACTGCCGCAGAATGCTTTTCACCATGCGCTGGCTTTTGAGGAGCTTGAAGGGTAGCACCATGTTGGCGCAGATGTTTTTTAGTGTCAACTTGCGCTGCAGCCCTACGATGGGCAGCGCCTTGATGGTATATCCGGCAGCGGGCACTTTCTCCATCTCCATGCGTCCTTCGGCGCCGACAAAGAGTATGTCGCATTCCGGCATCCGCTTCTTCAAGGCGTTGGCTATGGCTATGGCGGGGAAGATATGGCCTCCGGTTCCGCCTCCGCTGATGATTGCTTTCATAGTGTGTCTGTTTTTTTTGAATCGTTAGTCGGGGTTTTCTGTTTCGGTGTACTTTCTTTCAAGTCGTTGCTGCTCCTCGGCGATGTCGTTCTCTTCTGCCGTGGCTACGGTGTCTGTCGCCGCGGCTTGTGCGGTCTGTTTCTTGGCGGTGCCTTCGCTGCTTCTGTTGACGTCGTAGGCCACCGACTGGATGATGCCCAACGCCAAGCCCATACACAGATAGGCGCTGCCGCCTGAGCTGACGAAGGGTAGCGTCTGTCCGGTGACGGGCAGCGCGCCTACCGATACGCCCATGTGGATGGCGGCCTGCAGGAATATCAGGGTCCCCAAGCCTGCCACGGTCATGCTGCCAAAGGTGCCTTTGCATTTCCAGGCTATGCGTATGCAGCGCAGATAGAAGATGGCAAACAGCAGGAAGACGGCTATGCCGCCCACCATGCCGGTCTCTTCGATGATGATGGCGTAGATAAGGTCGTTGTGGGCTTGCGTCATCAGTCGTGCTTGCACGGTGGAACCGATGCCGACACCGAAGAAGCGTCCCGAGGCTACCGCCATGCGGGCCATGGACTCCTGCGTCAGCTCTTCGTTGTCGAAATGAAGCCAGTTGTCGATGCGGCTGGTCCACGTCGACGAGCGGGCCAGCGGCCCGAAGTCGAGCTTGGCGCCTGCAAAGATACCGATGACGCCGACCAGGATGATGACCAGCAGCGTGCGACGCCAGTAGGTGACGTTGATAGGCGCCAGGCGCAGCATGGCAAAGCACACAATGCCGATGATGAGTGCCGTGGAAAGGTTGTCGGGCAGGATAAGGCCGGCAATCAGAAAGATGGGGATGAGAACTTTGCGGAAGGTCTCCCACTCGTGCAGGTGCTCTTTCTCCAACGCCAGCAGGCGGGCCAGGTATACGATGATGATGATCTTGGCGAGCTCGGAGGGCTGGAACTGGAAGTTGCGGATGCCGGGTATTTCTATCCAGCGGTTCATGCCTGATCCCGACGCTGTGTCGCTGGCGCCTACGATGAGCACCGTGACCAGCAGCGCCAACGAGAGCAGGTAGCCGAACCATGACAGCGTGGCGAAGCGCCGGTAGTTCATGTTGGACAAGGCTATGACGCCCACAAAGGTGGCCAGCACGAAGACCAGGTGCTTGATGAAGGCCCTCTCGGGTGTGCTGTGGGTGATGATGGCGGTGTATCCGATGGAACTGTAGACGGAAATCAGCGAGATGATGGCCAGGATGATGAAAATAACCCAAATGGCCATGTCACCCTTGAAGGGGTTGAGTAGCTTACGGTTGATGTTCATTTTTTTGGCCATAGGACTTGTCGTTGTGGGGTTTCGTCAGGGTTTCTTTGCTTGTTGGTGTGTGTCAGAGCTCGTTGACTTCGTGCTTGAAGGTGTCGCCCTGTTCATCGAAGGAAACGCCGTTCTCTACGGCCGGCGAGAAGAGGATCTTCACATCTTCCAAGTGGCTGTAGAAGGCTTTGTTGACGGCTTCGCCGATGCTGTCAACGGCAATGATGTTGGACACCAGGTCGCCAAAGACGGACTCGTATAGCCCGCTGTCGCCGATGCAGACGATCATCTTCACTTTTTTCTCTACCAGCAGGCGCAGCCGTCTGAAGTTGCTGACCATGTTGGGACTGCTCGGTGCGCCGTTGGCAATCCAGATGACGCTGCCTTCGATGGTCTCGAGGGCATACCAGGTGGAGAGGGTGCTCCGGCTGGCGGCGTCGTCGACAAAGGAGATGCCTTTGATGCGTGCCACAAATTCCAGCTTGTGGCGCATTTCGTCGATTAGGTTGAAGCATTCTTTCAATTGGCTGTTGCGCAGTTTTTTGAGTTTGGCACTGTCAATTCCGGCAAGGCCGGTGTGGACTCTTTCGCGTCCTTGGGTGGCTAACGATTCGAACATATTTCAAAGATTTTTGTTTGCGTTGTTGTTTATCTGAGTTTCAATGTAACGATACTGATGATGGCAAGGAGGATGCCGATAAGGTAGAAGCGGGTGACAATCTTTTCCTCGGGGATGCCTTTCTTCTGGTAGTGGTGGTGCAGCGGCGCCATCAGGAAGACTCTTCGCCCTTCGCCGTATTTCTTGCGCGTGCGCTTGAAGTGGGTGGTCTGTATGATGACCGAGATGTCCTCAATGACGAAGATGCCGCACAGGATGGGTATCAGCAGCTCCTTGCGTATCAGCAACGCGAAGACTGCTATGATGCCGCCGAGGGGCAGCGACCCGGTGTCGCCCATGAAGATTTCTGCCGGATGGGTGTTGTACCACAAAAATCCTAACGTGGCACCCACAAAGGCGGTGATGAAGATGGCCAACTCGCCAATGTTGGGCAGGAACATGATGTTGAGGTAGTTGGCGAAGATTATGTTGCCCGACACCCAAGCCAGTATGGCCAGCGTGGAACCGATGATGGCTGAGGTGCCTGTCGCCAGTCCGTCGATGCCGTCGGTAAGGTTGGCAGCATTCGATGTGGCGGTAATGACGAAGATAACGATGACGACGTAGAGCAGCCAGACCCAGTTCTTTGCCCAGTCGCCCATCCAAGTGATGATCTTGGCATAATCTAACTCGTTGTTTTTCACGAATGGGATGGTTGTCTTGGTCGATTTCACGGGGTTCTGCGAAAATTCGGAGGTGGCACGCTGGTAATTGCCGTCGATGTTGACGTTGTGGGTGGCTACGTAGTTCTCTACCGACGTCTTCTCTTTGATGGTGATGTCGGGGTGGAACATGATAAGCAGTCCCACGCCGATGCCTAACGCCACTTGGCCAAAGACTTTGTATTTGCCGCGCAGTCCTTCTTTGTGTTTGCGGAACACCTTGATATAGTCGTCCAGAAAACCGATCAGTCCCAGCCATATCGTGGTGCCCAGCATGATCAGTATGTAGATGTTGTCGAGCTTGGCGAAGAGGATGGTGGGTATGATGATGGCTGCCAGTATCAGCAGTCCGCCCATGGTCGGCGTGCCTTCTTTCTCTTTCTGACCTTCAAGGTGGAGGTCGCGGACGGTCTCGCCAATCTGTTTGTGTTTCAGCCATTTGATGAAGGGCTTGCCAAAGATAAGCATGATAATCAGCGAGGTGATTACGGACATGGCGGCGCGAAAGGAGATGTATTGGAACACTCCCGCGCCGGGAAAGTTGATGGTTTTGTCAAGCCAGGTGAAGAGGTAGTATAACATGTTTTTTACGGTTCGGTGTTGATGGGTGTTGTGTTTCTTTGCTATGTTGTTGTCTGTGCCGCTGCTGTTTATTTGTCGGCATCGGGTGTGGGGTTCAATAGTTTGTTCAGTTCTTCGACATCGTCGAAATGGTGGCGCATGCCGTTTATTTCCTGATAGGTCTCATGCCCTTTGCCTGCCACGAGTATGATGTCGCCTTCGCGGGCCATGAGTGTGGCTGTCTTGATGGCTTGCCGACGGTCGACGATGCGCACGGCATTGGAGCGTTCCTCGGGCGACAGGCCTGCCTCCATGGCGTCGAGGATGGCGTTGGGGTCCTCGGTGCGGGGATTGTCGGAGGTCAGAATCAGGTGGTCGGAGCCTTCTGAGGCGATGCGGGCCATGATGGGTCTCTTCAGTGGGTCGCGGTCGCCGCCGCAGCCTACCACGGTGATGATGTTCTGCGAGGCTTTGCGCACCTGCCGGATGGTGTCGATGACGTTCTGCAGGGCGTCGGGGGTGTGGGCATAGTCAACGATGGCGGTGATGCCTTTGCCATGCAGGTATTGGAACCGGCCGGGAGCGGCATGCAGCTTGGAGGCTACGCGTAGCGCTTCGTCGGGCGCTACGCCGCAAAGCATGGCGGTGGCTGCTATGGCGGTGATATTGTAGGCGTTGAAACGTCCTACCAAGGGTGTCCACAGCTCGCTGTTGCAGCTTTTGCCGTTAGCGTTGCTGTGCCATTCCAGATGCTGCCCATGGATGCTGCTCTCCACTATCTTGGTGCGGAAATCGGCCATGGTCTGCAGGCTGTAGGTGTAGCGGTGTGCCTGACAGTTCTGGACCATGACGGTGCCGTTCTTGTCATCGATGTTGGTGAGCGCGAAGGCTTCGCGGGGCAGCTGGTCGAAAAAGGCTTTCTTGGCGGCTATGTAGTTGGCCATGGTCTTGTGGAAGTCGAGGTGGTCGTGGGTGATGTTGCTGAAGATGGCTCCCGCAAAGTGCAGCCCGGCAATGCGGTTCTGTACCACGGCGTGCGAACTCACCTCCATGAAGCAATACTGGCATCCTTTCTCGACCATGCGAGCCATGAGGCTGTTGAGCGTGATGGCATCGGGCGTGGTGTGGGTGGCGGGTGTCGTCTCGTCGTCAACGCAGTCCACGATGGTGGAAATCAGTCCCGCACGGTACCCCAACTCACGGAAGAGGTTGTAGAGCAACGTGACGGTGGTGGTCTTGCCATTGGTGCCGGTGATGCCTATCAGTTTAAGCTTCTGACTGGGTTGTCCGTAGAAATTGGAGGCGGCAATGCCGAGGGCTATGTCGGAATTGTCGACCACAAGGAACAGGACACCGTCGGGCTGCTGTTCGGGCAGCTCTTCGCACAGTATGGCGCGCGCACCTGTCTCGATGGCTTTGGGTATGAAAATGTGCCCGTCGACGTGCACGCCTTTCTGGGCAACAAAGAGGGTGCCTTCGGTCACTTTGCGTGAGTCGAAGCTGAGAGCTGTGATGTCGTAGCCCTCCAGCTGCCCTGTCGTCGCGGCCTGGCCGTTGATGAATGCGCGGCAGTCGATACCTTTTATTATATTGTTTATATTCATTATATGTTTTATTCTGTCGTTGGTCTTTTATGATTTATTCTTTCGTTGTTTTTTCCCTTATTGTTGGTCATGTTTTCCGGGTCTGTTTTTTTTCTTGCCGTGGGGCGTTATCCGTTGGGTCGCAGTTTGAGGTGCACCTTTTTGCCGCCCACGGCAACGGGGGTGCGCCCGCGCGGCTCTTGCGCGTAGACCTTGCCGAAGCCTTCAAAGGTGACGTCGATGCCCAACGAGCGGCAGAGCAGCAGGGCGTCTTTTACCGTCATGCCGTAGCAGTTGGGTATCTGCTCGGTGGGCGGGGTGTAGTCGACATAGGCCGCAGGCTGCGACAGGCTGTCTTCGGGTTGGCGGAAGATGCACCAGGCAGCGTTGCGCGTGATGTTGTTCTGGTTGATGCCCAGCAGCTTGTGGACGCGGCGCACGTCGGCCTGCGGGGCTTTCTCCACGATGGGGAGCTGATAGGCTGAGGTGGCGTGCTTTTTTCTGCCGGCGGTAAGCTCTGCAAGTCTTTTGATGGTGGGACGGCAGTCCAGCTCTTTGTCGAGCGACACCACACAGTCGGCGATGTCGAGAAACACCGGGGCGGCGTCGCGACCGAAACGGTAGATGTCGCGGAGCAGCACGAGGCAGGTGTATTTGGGCTTGTCGGCAGGGAAGAAGCCTACGAAGGTGGCGTTGCTGGTGGGCGCTCCCGGCGAGGTCTCGGCAGTACCGGTTTTGCCGGCAATGCTGTAGGTGTTGTTCTTGATGTTGTCGCCGGTGCCGCCTTCCACGACGCCGACCAGCATGTCGCGCAGCGTTTCGGCTACTTCGGGCGAACAGATCTGACCTTTGAGGTCTATGATGGGCAGGGGCTCCTCTTTGCCATCTTTGATGATGGCGCGGCAGAAGCGCGGTTTCACCATCTTGCCTTTGTTGGCCAGCGCATTGTAGAATGTGGCCATACGCAGGGGCGACACGGAGTTGGTGTAGCCGTAGCAGAAACGCAGGAAGTCGTTGTCGTAGGTGAGCTTGTTGACGCGGCAGTTGTTCTCGGGTCCGCGGATGTCCATATTCATTTTCTCGTAGGGGAAAATGTTGCGCACTTGGTCCAGCAGCTCGTTGCGACGGTTGTTGTAGTAGCGCCATCCCAGCTCACAGAAGGCTACGTTCGACGACACGGCCACGGCTTTCCAGAGGGGGTATTTGCCGTTGGGCAGGCCATGGTCGAGCACTTCCTTGCTCTTGGCACTGAACTGTTTGGAACCTACGGGCAGCAGCATGGCGGTGTCGAGCGTGAAGTTCGAGTCATTGTACATGGCGGTGAGCAGCACCGGCTTGAAGATGGAACCGGGCTCGTAAAGGTCGGAAAGGGCTACGTTGCGGTTGGGCGACTCGATGTAGCGGTCCAAGGTGTCGTGCACCAGGCTGGAACATACCAGCACGTTGCCGGTCTCCACCTCTATCAGGATGGCGCAGCCTGCCGACCCGTTCATTCTGCGCAGAGCCTTCTCGAGCGAATAGTGGGCGATGTCCTGAAGCCTTGTGTCGATGGTCGACACGATGTCCAGGCCGTCGACCACGGGATGGCCGGGAATGGAGTCGGTGACCACCTTGTCGCTCTCCGAAACGGGGATGTAGGTGCCGCGGCTCACAGGAATCCACGAGCCGCGCGTCAGGCGGCGGCAGAGGATGAGGCCGTCGCGACCGCGCAGGATGGAGTCGTAGTAGCCTTCCAGCCCGGTGAAGCCATTGCCCGACAGGGTGGGGAACCCGATGACGCATTCGCCCATGTTGCCATAGGTGTGGAACCGCTTGTTGTGAATCACGGACTTGCCGTCGACGTAGCGGACCACTCCTTTCGACCATCCGGGAAACTTACAGATGCGGTCCCAGTCGGAATAGGGCACGTGTTTGGCTATGCGTATGCACCCTCCGCGCTTGGGCTTGACGCGCTCTTTCGCAATCTTGTTGCGGAACGCCGCTATCGACGAGTCGGGGAAGGCCTCGTGGAGGATGATGCACACCGAGTCGAGATATTTGGTGTAGTTGGAGTCTACGATGGGGGTGAAGAAGATGGTGTCGCCATTCTTGTCGTAGAGCACCTGGTTGCGCTTGCCCAGCTTGGGACGGATGCTGAAGTCAAGGTAAAGGTCGCATTCCGGCACCGTGGTGGCAAGGATTTTGCCGTCGGAGGAGTAGATGTTGCCCCTTTGTGCCGGCTGGTCGATATAGTTCATGGTGCGGCTCTCCGCTTTGGCGCGCCACATGTTGCCGTCAACCCACATCACCTTGATGGTGGACCAGAGTATGGCGATACCAAAGACGCCTACCAGGATGAGGTAGAGCAATATCATTTTGGCTCGTGGCGATGTGTGGTCTTTTTTCATTGTTTCTTTTTATTGAAGGTCTGTGACTTTGGGGGTCGGTGAATTAGGGAGTTGTTATTGCTTGTTGCTTCTTATCTTGATTTCGAACGGAGGGCCGGCGACAAGACCGACGCCGATGGTGTCAAGGTCGCGGTCGATGCGCGAGATGCGTATCGACTCCTGGTATTGCTTCTGCATCTGCATACGTTGTTCGCGCAGGTAGCTCACTTGGCGCTCCAGGTTGCTCTTCTCTTTGTTGAGCGTCTCCACGCGGTAGCGCACCGTCACCATGAGCAGGCAGCATACCAGTATCAGCATCAGCAAGGGAATCTGGTTGAGGACCATGCGCGATTTGAGCATGTCGCCACCCAGAAGCTTGGTGAAGAGGCTGCTTTTCTGTGTGTCCTTTTTTTTCATGGCGTGTGTTGTCGGTGTTTTTTATGTGTTGTCGGTATGGTATCTTGTTTATTGGTCAGAGGCTTTTTTCTCTGCTATGCGCAGTTTGGCGCTGCGCGAGCGGTTGTTGGTTTCGGTCTCCTGCAGCGAGGGGACGATGGGTTTGCGCGTCACGGGCTGCAGCGGCACCAACGGGTTGCCGTAGAAGTCCTTCTCGATGATGCCTTCAAAGTTGCCGGCCTTGAAGAAATTTTTCACCAGCCGGTCTTCGAGGGAATGATAGGTGATGACGCATATCCTGCCGCCTGCGGCGAGTATCTCGCAAGCCTGCGTCAGCATCTGCCGCAGGGCTTCGAGCTCGCCGTTCACCTCGATACGGAGGGCCTGGAAAATCATGGCAAGGAATTTGTTCTCGCGGTTGCGAGGCAGATGGCGTCGCACGGCGTCGCAGAGTTCGGCGGTGGTCGTTATGGCGCTCTGGCTGCGGTGGCTGACGATGGCGTGTGCCAGTGCGTCGGCGTTGGGCAGCTCGCCGTAGAGCGTCAGAATGCGCGCCAGCTCTTCGGCCGAACTGTTGTTCACCACGTCGGCGGCGGTCATCTCGCTGCGGCGGTCCATGCGCAGGTCCAGCGGACCCTCGAAGCGGGTCGAAAAGCCGCGCTCGGCGACGTCGAATTGGTGCGACGACACGCCAAGGTCGGCGAGCAGTCCGTCGATATGGCTTACCCCGTGGAAGCGAAGGAAATTCTTCAGGTGGCGGAAATTCTCGTTGATGAGGCTGAAACGCGGGTCGTCGATGGCGTTTTGCAAGGCGTCTTCATCCTGGTCGAAAGCCAGAAGCCGCCCCGAGTCGCCAAGATGTTGCAAGATGGCACGTGAATGTCCGCCGCCGCCAAATGTGACGTCGACATAGATGCCGTCGGGGCGTATGTTCAGCCCTTCAAGGCATTCGGAAACCATCACCGGACGGTGATAGGTGGCGGGAGCGGGTTGGTTGGGTTCAGTATTCAGACACATATTGCAACATTTCGACGTTTGGTGCGCCGTGGGCGGGCCCATGGCGCGGTGTGAAGTTGCCCGTGTCGCTGATTGGGTATTGGCTATTGCGCTGCGCTCGGCTCTGCCTTGCCAAGACGCTGGTCAATCCTTTCAGCGAAATCGGACTCCTCCTCATTCATTCGGCAATAAGTGTCGTGGTCCCAAATCTCGATGAATTTTCCGGTGGACTGAAGCACGAGGTCTTTGGAAGTCTTGATGCGGCCACGCTGCTCGGTAGGAATAACGATACGGTCGTTGGTGTCCATCTCCACAATGTTGCCGGCGCTGAGTTTGCGCAGCAACTTGCGGTCCTCGATAGAGTAGGGGTTGAGTTCTTTCTGCAGTTGCGCTATTTCCGCTTCGAAACTGTCGTAAGGCCAGAGCTCCAAACACTCGCCATAGAGACTCGGGCGGATGACAAAACGGCATTCTTCGTTCTCTAATTGCCTTTTTAGGGCAATTGGGAACTTGAATCGACCGTTGCTGTCGAGCTTACAGTACTCTATACCAAGTATTAACGACATTTTTGCCTATTTTGTTTCAAAGTGTAAAAATACGAACTTTTTTCCAAAAAAAACCATTGAGTTCCAAAAACTGTTGAAAACTTCCAAAAAAATACTTTTGTGCCATTATATACGACTTTCACGGCCAAATGTTTCAATTGAATGTGTATAATTTGTAATATGCTAATTTTTAGCGTTGTATGGGTGTCTCGGGTCGGGCTGTCGAGTCGGTTGAGAGGGCTTTGCGGCTCGTGGCAGAAAATGGAAAGTTGTTGAAAAGTTTTTTTGCAGCGGGGAAACGTCATCGTGGCTCCCGATAAAGTACAAATTTTCATCCTTCTGTGCCAAAATCGGAATTTTTATGTACATTTGCACTTGGTTTGTATAGTATCCAATTATTATAAATTCTTGTAAAATACTTAATTATTAACAAAATACAAAGAAAAAATGAAAATTAAATCGTTCGTTATGGCTCTCGCTATGCTGATTGCACTTCCGGGTGTGGTCAAAGCCGACGAGGGCATGTGGCTTCTCTCTCTGATTGGCAAGAACTATGCCGACATGCAGAAAGCCGGTTTCAAACTTACCCCTGAAGATATTTACAGCATCAACCAGAATTGCATCAAGGATGCCATCGTCGGCCTCGGCAACGACGGCAGCCCCTTCTGGCATTTCTGCACCGGTGAGATTATCTCTGACCAAGGTCTCATGTCGACTAACCACCACTGCGGCTATGGCAAAATCCAGGAGCATTCCACCATCGCCCACGACTATCTGCGCGACGGTTTCTGGGCTTACTCCAAAGACCAGGAACTCCCCAATCCGGGTCTCACCGCCTCGATCCTTGTCCGCATGGAGGATGTCACCGACCAGGTGAAGGCTGCCCTTTCCGACGACATGAGCGAGCCGGAACGCAACCGCGCCATCAAAGAGGTTAGCGACCGCATCGCCAAAAAGGCTGTGGAGGGCACCATCTACGATGCTCAGGTCAAGCCGATGTTCAACGGCAACCAGTTCTTCCTCTTTGTCCATATCATCTACAAGGATGTCCGCCTGGTGGGTGCTCCCCCCTCGTCGATGGGCAAATTCGGTGGCGACACCGACAACTGGTCGTGGCCGCGCCACACCTGCGACTTCTCCATGTTCCGCATCTACACCGGCCCCGACGGCAACCCCGCTGCCTATTCGGAGAACAATATCCCCCTCAAACCCAAGCATTTCCTCCCCGTCAGCAACCGTGAGCTGAAGGATGGCGACTTCGCCATGGTTATGGGCTTCCCCGGCACCACCGACCACTTCCTCACCTCCTATGGCCTCGAGGAAACCATGAACATCACCAACAAGCTGCGCTACGAAATACGTACCGTCAAAATCAACATCCTTCGCGAAGAGATGGCTGCCAGCCAGGAAACCAAGATCAAATATGCTTCCAAATACGCCAGCTGCTCCAACTATTGGAAATACAGCAACGAGCAAAACAAAGCCCTCAAGAACCTCAACACCATGGGCGTGAAGAAGGATGTGGAACGCGAATACAGCGAGTGGGCTAAGGGCAAAGACCCGAAATATGCCAATGCGCTGCCTCTCATCAAGAAAGGCTACGCCGACAGAGCCCCCTACAGAGCTGCCACCACCTACATCGCCGAAGGCCTTCTCTCGGGTCCGGAACTGATGTTCGAGGCTTACCGCTACTACCGCACCCTTGAGATGCTCGACGAACCCCGCTATGCTGACTATCGCGACGCCATCCTCGCCGACATCAAGAAATCTGCCGAGGAATTCTACAAAGACTATAACAAAGACACCGAAAAGCGCGTCTCCGCTGCTCTGTTCGAATATGTCTACAAACATATGGAAATGCAGTTCATGCCCGACTTCCTGGTCAACGCCGACAAGAAATACAAAGGCAACTTCACCAAGTATGTCGACGACCTGTTCAATAAGTCTGTCTTCGCCTCCAAGGAGAGCTTCATGAAATTCCTTGAAAAACCGGACATGAAGAAACTGGCCAAAGATCCTCTCTATCTCGCTGGCAAGAGCGCCTACGAGAAATATCAGGAAATTTCTGCCCTCATCCCTAAAGAAAGCGCTGAGGGTCTGACCCGCGGCATCCGCGACTTCACCGACGGCATCCTGCAAATCAACAAGAACCGCAAGCTGATGAGCCCCGACGCCAACTCTACTATCCGTCTGACCTACGGCAACGTGAAAGCCTACGATCCTAAGGACGCTGTCTCCTACAGCTTCTACACCACCCTGAAGGGTGTCATGGAAAAAGAGGATCCCAACAACAGCGAATTCATCGTCCCTGAGCGTCTGAAGACGCTTTACGCCAACAAGGATTTCGGTCCCTACGCCAACAGCAAGGGCGAACTGGTGACCTGCTTCGTGACGAACAACGACATCACCGGCGGCAACAGCGGCAGCCCTGTCATGGACGCTGAAGGCAACCTGATTGGCTTGGCCTTCGATGGCAACAGCGAAGCGATGTCGGGCGACATCGATTTCGAGGAAAACCTGCAGCGCTGCATCTGCCTCGACACGCGCTACATGCTCTTCGTAATCGACAAATATGCCGGCGCCAAGAACCTTATCGAGGAAATGCACATTGTCCGTTAAAAGTAAATTCTGAGGGAGCCGTTGCTTCGACTCTCTCGCTCCAAGGCCCGGTGCCATGACGGCACCGCGGCAATAAAAGGGGAGGATGCCCAGTCGGGCATCCTCCCCCTTTTTGGTACAATCCAAAGAAAACCAAGTCTAACGGCGCATTGAATACACTGATATGTTATTGTCTTTGGCGAAGCTGCCAGAATGCTACGGCGGCAGCAGCGGCGACGTTGAGCGAGTCGACGCCCTGCTGCATGGGAATCTTGGCCACATGGCGGCAGGCACCGATGACGTCGTGTGAAAGTCCGTCGCCTTCGGTGCCCATGATGATGGCGATGCGGTCGGACTGGAGCAGCCGTGGGTCGTCGATGGCGACGGCGTTGTCCGACAGGGCCAAGGCTACGGTAGAGAACCCCATCTCGTGCAGCTGGTCGATAGAAGGATGTGGCCACTGGTGGTAGTCGTCGCTGATGTAGGTCCAGGGCATCTGGAAGACGGTGCCCATGCTGACGCGGACGCTGCGCCGATTGAGCGGATCGCTGCAGGTGGACGTCAGCAGGAGGGCTTCGACGCCCAAGGCTGTGGCGGCACGGAAGATGGCGCCGGTGTTTGTGGAATTGACCACGTTGTCCATGATGGCGATGCGGCGACGGCCTCGGCAGATGGCATCGGCCGAGGGCAGCACGGGACGGCGCATGGCACACAACACGCCGCGGCTCAGTTCGAAGCCCGTGAGCGATGCCAGCACCTGCCGGGGAGCGGTATAGACGGGGACCTCTTGCACGGAAGGGTAGGTGAGGGCCAGTGTGTCGACTTGAGGGATATGCTTTTCTTCGCAGAGAAACGAGAGCGGCTGCAGCCCTTGCTGGAGGGCAATGCGGATAACTTTAAGGCTTTCGGCTATGAAGATGCCTTTCTGTGGCTCTAACCGGTTGCGCAGCTGTGCTTCGGTGAGGTGGGCATAGGGTGCCAGCTCGTCGTGGTCGAGGGTGTCGAGGTGAATGGTAGTCATGGAGTGTCTTTTTTTTATCTGAGCAGCAACACGGTGCCTTTCGATTGCTGTTGGATGCCGGGTTTTGCATGGGTGGTGTAGACGGCTTTCCATACGTAGGCCTCCTGAGGGCATGGCTTCCCATGCGAGGTGCCGTCCCAGCTGCCGTCAAGCAGGTCGAAGGAACTGACAAGCAGTCCCTGCCGGTTGTAGATAACCACGGTGCCTTCAATGATGTCGTTGGTGGCAATAGTGAAAATGTTGTTGGTCTGCTCGTCGGGGGTGAAGACGTTGGGGACCCACAGGGTGGCCTTGTCGCAGTAGAGCATGCGGGTGATGCTGTCCATGCAGCCCATGCGGTCGTAGGCTATCAGGGTGATGGCCACGGAGTCTTCTCGAGAGGGATAGTTGAAAGAGCATTGTCGCGAGGTGTCGTTGCGGTCAAGGAAATCCCATTCGCGGCGGACGCTCTGCGAGACGTCGGTGAGCGTGACCGTGGGGTTGGTCTGTGAGGCCGGGTTGGGGTTCATGGTCATGGCGGCCGTAAAGGCCTCCACGGGGATGGCGAGGTGGAGCTGCCACACGCTGTCGCAGCCATTTTCGTTAGTCACGATGTAGAGGGGCTTGGCGGAGGTGTCGGAATAGTAGACCCCGTCTTTCCAGAGGTAGGGCACTCCGTTGCAGATGGTGCCGTAAACCGCTATTGTGTCGATGTCGATGACAGAGAGTGTTAGCGTCTCGACACTGTCGGCGCCATGAATGTCGGTATGGGTGATTATTAGGGTATCGGCATGCGTAAACGTCTGGTTGTGCCATGTGTAGGGCAACATTTTGGGGCATATCGCAGTGTCGTAGGCATATTGGCTATTGCGCCACACGTCGAGGTTGAAATGGACGGTGCTGTCGCATCGGTATTGCGACAAAAGCGAGAAGACGCAATCGGATGTGTCGTTATGAAAACTGGTGTTGTTGTAAACAAAGGGCAACAGGTTCTCAATCGTTTCGTGGTGGACCGTGGTGTCGTAGTTGAGGTGCAGGTGTATAGTGGCTGTGGTGTCAAGGGTGTCGCCGCAGGCTGTTACGACGGTGAAGGTGTAACTGTACATGGTGTCGCGTTCAAGGTCTTGGGGTATGGCAATGGAATAGTTTCGTGGCGAGAGTTGCGAGATGCCGTTTCCGATGATGTAGCATGACTCGATTTCGCAGGGGGTGGGTATGAGTGACGGGTCAAGCGACAGCGACCATTCAAAAATATAGCCATTATCCTGACCATAACCGTCAAGTACTTCGATGCTCCAGTCGCCGTTGAGGGGGCATCCGATAAGCGATGAGAAGCTCTGGTCGGGGTGGTAGAACTGTGTGCCGGAGGCTATGTTGGAAGAATCAATCGTGTTGTTGGTGACATTGGCCGCCCGGTAGATGAGACCGTCGCCTGGGGCATAGGTGTAGCCTGCTTCGGTATTGTTGCTCCAACAGTAGTTCCATCCTATGCCGGGGGCATTGTCGGGATCTGTCGAATCGCAAGGATGCAACGTGCTGGAAAAATCGACAGGAATGCCTAAATATGCACCTGTTTGGTTGTAGCCCGATGCCCACTGTAATGCATTTTGAGGGATGGTTGATGCACAATCGGTGTTGGCATAGCCTCCGAAATTCAGCAGGGTGGCAGAATGGCCGTCGGGACAGGTTATCCTGATAAACAAATCGCCAAGAAAGGAGTGCTCTATATTGAGGCGAACGTATTGTATGTCGTTGACCGACACTATGGATGCTTGAGGATCGAAGATGTCAAAGTTGACCGCCGAGATGTAGGAGCATCCCATGGTGCCACAGGGTTTTCCATCGGGGAGAAAGATGCGCTCGGAACGTGCCAACGTAGCCTGAGGCATTTCCAGGATGACGTTATTGGTGTCGTTGTAGCCGAAAGTTACGGGTATTGTGTCGCCAGCACATACCGACGTGGGAATGTTGAGCCCAACAATCCTTTGCCCTTGTATCATTGCGGGCATCGCCATCAGAAGTGTTATGAGCAAAGTAATCCGTTTCATTGTAATTTTTTTGGCTTTTCAAAATGCAAAAGTAGCATTTTTTTTTCATTGCGGTGTATTTGGGGTACAATTTTTTTTGGCAGTGCGAGTTATTGGTCTGTATATACCTTAAAAAAATAGTGATACTGGTCTTATGAAAATACAACGCGGAAACTATGCCAGCCCCTTGGCGGCCATGTGCAATATTGTGTTAGCTTACGTGGTCTATTTTGCCTGCAGGGTGGCATATATTTGGGAGAATTGGAACCTTTTTGCCGAGGGATGGAAAGACCTGTCGCTGTGGCAGCTTACGGCCGGCGGCCTGCGGTTCGACACGGCGGCCATTGCCTACACCAACATCCTCTATGCCTTGCTGATGTTTTTGCCCGCCAAAGTGAGAGACCGCTCGTGGTGGCAGACCATGTGCAAATGGATTTTCGTGGTCGTCAACAGCCTGGCGGTGGTCATCAATCTGTGCGACTCGGTCTATTCGCAATACACCGGTCGGCGCACCACCAACACCTTTTTCCGCGAATTCAGCAACGACGGCAACTTGGGCACCATTTTCTTCACCGAGCTGCTCAACCATTGGTATCTTGTGCTGGTAGGAGCCGCCCTCATCGCCTTGTTGTGGTTCTGCTATGTGCGTGTGGCGCCAAGCACTGACGCTCAAACCAATCCCGACGGCGACCGTCGATCGGGAGCTCTTCGCTATTATCTCATGAACAGCCTGCTGTGTATCCTCCTTCTGGCTGCCGCCGTCGTCGGCATCCGCGGCGGCCTCATGTTCCGCCCCCTCTCCATCAGCTACGCTAACCAGTACGTGAACCGCCCCGAGGAATACAACATCGTGCTCAACACCCCCTACACGCTCATACGCACCATCGGCAAGACCACCTACAAGGACCCGCACTATATGTCCGACGAGGAGATGCTGTCGGTCTATTCTCCGCTCCACAACGCTGCGGCAACGCCCGACACGATGCTCAACCGCAAGAATGTGGTGTTCCTTATCGTGGAGAGCTTCGGACAGGAATATTTCGGCTTCCACAACAAAGAGCTGGAACCGGGCTATACGGGCTATACGCCGTTCCTCGACTCGCTGATAAGTGTCTCGATGACCTGGGAAAACACCTTCGCCAACGGGCGCAAGAGCATCCATGCCACACCGGCCTTGCTGGCCTCTATACCTATGTTTGTTGAGCCGTTCTTCTTTTCGGGCTATTCGCTCAACAAACTCGACGGCATCGCCACCCTCCTGAACCGCGAAGGCTACCAGACCGCCTTCTTCCACGGCGCCAGCAACGGCTCGATGAATTTCGAGTCCTTCTCGCGCACCGTGGGATTCCAAACCTACTACGGCCGCACCGAGTATGAGGCCGACCCCCGCTTCGGCGGCGCTGCCGACTTTGACGGCACCTGGGCCATCTGGGACGAGCCCTTCCTGCAATACTATGTCAGCAAGATGAACGAGATGCAGCAACCTTTCCTGACTGCCGTGTTCACCGCCACCTCGCACCATCCCTTCCGCATCCCCGACAGCTACCGCGACGTCTATCCCGAAGAGGCACTGCCTATCCACAAATGCATACGCTATACCGACCACGCCCTGCGCCGCTTCTTCGAGAGCGCCAGCCAGCAGCCGTGGTTCAAAAACACCATCTTCGTCTTTTCGGCCGACCACACCAACAAGTCGAACCACGACATCTATCGCACCGCCATGGGCGCCTACAGGGTCCCCATCTTCATCTACGACCCCTCGGGCGAGCTGCCCGTGGGCGTGCAGCCCGGAACGGCACAGCAGATCGACGTACTCCCCACATTGCTCCACATACTGGGCTACAGCAAACCTTTCGTGGCTTTTGGCAACGACCTGATGACCACTCCCGCCGACAAGACCTGGACGGTCAACTACGTCAACGGCATCTACCAGTATCTGCAGGGCGACACCTTGGTGCAATTCGATGGCAACGACGTGGTGGGTGTCTACGACCTCCGCAACGAC
>CAMNKG010000007.1 GCA_946542135.1 uncultured Bacteroidales bacterium | reverse complement strand
CCCCCCACAGCACAAGTGCCGTGATGCCGATAATCCTGCGTATGGTTTTTGCTTTCATCTTTGTCATTGGTTATTCTTGTTTATCAAATTCACCACCACCTTCACCATCACGTCCTTCTCTTCGGGGCGGCTCTCGGCTATCATCAGGGTGAGGGCCACGAGGGTGCCGTCGGCAATGCGCTTGGTGCCGTCCTCGCGGTAGAGGATGCGGTTGTTGTTCAGGAACCAGAGGAACAACGTGGCGGCGATGCGCTTGTTGCCGTCGCTGAACGAGTGGTTCTTGGTGACGAGGTAGAGCAGCATCGCGGCCTTCTCCTCAACCGAGGGGTAGAGCTCCACTCCGCCGAAGGTCTGATATATCTGTCCGATGCTGCTGCGGAACGACTCGTCCTTCTCGTTGCCGAAGAGTGGGCTCTCGCCAAAACGTTCTTTGACGGCTTGGATGGCCTGCATCGCGTTGTCATAGGTGGCGTGGAAAGGAGCATCTGCAGTGGTGTCGGCCACGGCAAGACGCTGGTAGTCGTAGCTGTCGAGAGTGGAGAGTGCGTAGGTGTAGTCCACCACCACGTCGAGCAGCCCTTGGCTGTCCACAGGTTTCTCTTCGTCGCTCTGCTTCAGCGTGCGCCCCACGAGCTGCACCAACTGTCGCAACTCGGTGAGGTTCTCCTGCCTTATCTTCTCGTTGACGGCAAACCCCTTGGTAAGATAATCCTTCAATACGCGGTTGGCCCAGATGCGGAACTGCGTGCCCCGCTGGCTCTTTACGCGGTAGCCGACGGAGATGATAACGTCGAGGGAATAAAACGGAACAGGTTTCTTTACTCCATTAACGTGTAAAAAATGCACGTTATTCTCGCGTTCGAGTTCTCCCTCTTTGAATACATTTATAATATGACGTCGGACATTCGACTCTTCTCGGTTGAACAACAATGCCATCTGTACAGCCGACAGCCACACCGTCTCATTCTCCATCTTCACCTCCAGGCTGGTCTGCCCGTCTGCGGTCTGGTATATGATTATTTCCCCACGGTTTTCCATATTTTCGTTTTGACCAATCATCTCATCCAGCCCTCCATACGGTATATTTTCTCCATCAGCTTGCGGGCTTTGCTTTTTGCGGGCTTGTGCCACACCTCGACGCGCACGGCATAGTAGTCCTCCCAGTCGCCTTCGTAAATGGTGAAGTCCTTGTGGTTCGGCTCAACTATTTGTCCAAAACCGTTGTGGTTCAGCACCTGTGTGGTGGTGCACGGCTTCAGCCTGTCTTTTGACAGTTCGATGTCCTCCGTCACTTCAAAGCAGCGGAGGTAAATCTCGCCGTCCTCCAATGCTGGCCAATAGAATGCAAAATTGTATATGCCGCCCTGGTCGCCGTTCCATATCTGCAGCCACGTGGTGCTATCGGTGCTGTCTATGTCGACGGGGGTGAAGATGTCACCATCAGTGGCATTCCATCTGTGAGCGGTGTCGGTAATGGGTATGTTATACTCCAACCCGTCGGGAATAGGATGGCTCTTGCCGAAATCGTCGGGTGCCATGCTGAACAACCCTGCTACACCCATTGAGAAAAACATAAAACCGATGACAGCCTCCAAAACCAAACTGGCAATTCCTGCCAGAAATGCCCCCACGGCACGCCACCATTCCTTCCTCAGCAAGAGAATGATGAAAACCGGCAGCTGCAAAAGCAACACAAGGGCAGTAATGCCTGCAAGGACGAATCCCCACACTGTTGATTCTCCAGCAACAAACATCGTGGCCACAAGCAATAGCACCGTCGCCAGCGGGAACACCCACCAGTAGCGCACAATCCAATCGTTGGATGAGCTTTTCTCTATGTGGTCGCAATTTGGCATAAGATTATTTTTAAGGTTGAAACTCCGCTTTCCGTTTTCCGTTTTCCGCTTCCCGCTTTCCGCTCTCCGCTTCCCGCTTTCCGCTTTCCGCTTTAAAGTCCAATATTCGTCGTCTGGCCCGATTCTATCTGGAACCGCTTGGTGCGGACGCTGCTATATTCGATGCTGTTCTGTGGCTTTATCACCAGCTGGTACTGGCCGGGCATCAGCAGTATGCGCTCGTTGACCTTGTTGGGGTCAAGGTCGCAGACATAAGTCAGTACACCTTCTTTCAGCTCGAAGATGGCACCCGACGAAATGGCCTTGGGCTTGCTGATGTTGGCCAAGCCGGGGGTCGGAATGGTCAGGTCGGTCACCGACGAGCCCACGATGCCCACATTCTCAAGTCGCAGGGTAGGGGAGGAGAGCACCTCGATGTCGTAGTTGCCGACCAAGTAGTCGTTGCTCTCGCCCATCAGTTGGCGGCCAACCAGCTGGCTGCTGCCGTGACGGTACACCAGCACCGGATACTGTGGCACCTGATAGTTGGTACGCCGTCCGTCGGTGCGCAGCCGCAACGAGCCCTGCTCCACGGTGATGTTGAGCCGATTGACGCGACCGGGTTTGAACTCTTTGCTTTTCAATACTATCGGCGGCGTAGTGAACAACGTTATGTCGTAGGTCACCAGTGGGTCCACCGTCAGCGTGTCGGGCGTGTAGCGGCTGTCGATGCTGTAGAGCGTGGCATATTTCACCACGCCCGTATGGCTGTCATAAAGGGCTAATGGCAGTGCAGCCTCTATCAGATGGTCGGTCTCGTCGTTGACGCTGATAACCACTTTGGCCTCCTCTTCCGACAAGCGGAAGATGTTGTACAGCGTCTCAGTGTACTGCTCCTCGTTGGGCACGTAGGTGAACTTGCCGGCGCAGTCGAGGCTGTGCTGGAAATCCTGCTTGTCGCCGATGCCGAGGATGAAGGTCTGCACGATGACAC
Organism: uncultured Bacteroidales bacterium; assembly: GCA_946542135.1. GTDB lineage: Bacteria > Bacteroidota > Bacteroidia > Bacteroidales > P3 > Colimorpha. Next base: position 33,919 of record CAMNKG010000007.1, on the reverse strand, counting down.
CGCTCATCTGCACCTGGCGCGCCACGTCGCAGATATTGCCGTCGCAGTCGTCCATACCGTCGGTGATAATCAGTATGATATTGCGCGGCTGCACATCCTCCTTCGAGTCGCCTGTCAGTGGTGGGAAGTCGTTCAGCGAACTGCTCAACGCCGTCGCTGCCGTGCAGGCTCCATTAGGAACAAGGGTCTTTATCTTGCTCTGAATCTTGTAGTTGTTGCCTTTTTCGAAAGGCACCTCAAGACGTGTACCGTACGAGTTCTTGTTCAGATGGCCGAACACGCGCAGCGCCACCTCGATGTTCTGCTGGTTGACCACGCTGTCCATGAATTTCAGCAGCACCTGCTGTGTCACCTTAATCTTGGAGTCGCTTTGCCATCGGTCCCACATACTGTGCGAACAGTCGAGTATTATCAGTACACGGGTATGCTGCTCGGACGGAGCCGTTTGAGCATGTGCAACGGCTCCGCCAAACAACAAAAGGGTGGCAATAAATAATTTAAGTGATTTCAATTTTCAAATGATTAGTGATCTGTGACCAGTGAATAGTGACCAGTGATTAGTGAATAGTGACCAGTGAATAGTGACCAGTGACCAGTGAATGGTGAAGAGTGATCTGTGACCAGTGAATAGTGACCAGTGAATAGTGACCAGTGAAGTGTGAATGGTGAATTGTGAATTATGAATTGTGAATTATGACCTGTGACCTGTGACCTGTGACACGGACGTGCTCGTATCACGGGTCACAGGTCACATGTCACTATTCACTAATCACTAATCACTATTCACTATTGATTAATAGTCTCCCAATTCCGTTGCCGGCAGCTGTGCCAAAGCTTTCTGAAGGTCCTCGTCGTTGAGCACGGCACCGTGGTACTTGTTGGTGTTCTGCATGAAGTCGACGCCATATCCCATCTGGCTCTGCAGAATCACGCATACGGGTTTCCCCTTGCCGGTCATGCTTTTGGCTTTGGCCATGCAGTCAAGAACCTGCTGCATGTCGTTGCCGTTCTCGATAGTGACGACGGTCCACATGAACGACTCAAACTTGGCTCTCAGGTTTCCGAGGTCCATCACCTGTTCGACGGTACCGTCGATCTGTTGGTGGTTGTAGTCGATGGTGCTGATCAGGTTGTCGACATGTTTTGCTCCGGCAAACATGGCGGCCTCCCAAATCTGGCCTTCCTGCAACTCACCGTCGCCATGCAGGGTGTATACCAGGTGGTTGTCGTCAGTCATTTTCTTGCCCAAAGCGGCACCAATACCAACCGACATGCCTTGTCCCAGCGAGCCGCTGGCCATACGGATGCCTGGCAGACCGTGCTCCGTTGAGGGATGTCCCTGCAAACGGGTGCCGAATTTGCGGAATGTGGCCAGTTCGCTCACCGGAAAGTATCCGCGACGAGCCATAACGCTGTAAATCACTGGCGTTATGTGACCCTGTGAAACGAACAGCATATCCTGGTTCGTGCCTTCCATGGTGAAGGTAGCGGGGTCGTGGTCCATCAGGTTAAACTGCATGGCTACCATCCAGTCGGTGGTGCCCAGCGACCCACCGGGATGTCCCGATTTCGCTGCCGTGGTCATACGTAATATGTCTCTGCGAACTTGCTGAGCAATTGTTTGTAATTCTTGTGTGGATTTCATGGTCTATATGGATTAAATTTTTTGCAAAAATACTACTTTATTATATATGCCGACAACGAAGTTATGAATGTTTTTCAACAATACAAGAATACAATGGACGGCAACCATCGTCCTCTTGCTGAAAAACACGTTGTCAGGTCTTTATCAGGCGGCGCCCACCGCCTGGTCTGTCGGCATTGCTGTCAAGGAAATTGCACGTGCGACGGATTTCGGCTTCCGTCCCCTCGTCTCGTGGGCTCACATCCGGAATACGTATTGCCGGCCGTTCTGGTCTGTGCCGAACAGCTCGCCTCCATGGCGGGTGACGGTGATGCTGTAGCTGTTCTCCTCCTCGTCATGAATGGTGCCGCGTCCGGTTTTGCCATTCATGGTGACATGACCCCACACCTTGCCGTTGGCACCATAGGTGGAAATGTAAAGGGTCTCTTTGCCTCCCTCATACACTGTCGTAGCCTTCTTGGCCGCGGGCTTCGTCTCTGCCGGCGCCGCTGGCGATGCCGCTGTCTCCGGTTCGTCGGTGGTGGTGTCATCAGCGAGGTACTCTGGCGTGTCGGTCTCCGTCTGGGACGTCGTCTCGGTGCTGGCAATGCTGTCCGTAGGCGCCGCTCCCGCTTCCTGACCACTTCTGCTTTGGCACGACGGTGTAAGCACCATCGTAAATAACGTCATTATGAGGACGAAAAAGGTTTCTTTGGTTTTCATCACGTTCCATTTTTATGCAGCAAAAATACACAGATTGAATGACATGGCAAAATTTATTTTGTTATGTCAACCTTCTTTCATATCTTTGCAATTTCTCTTTGTGTAATAAATATTTGTCAAAACTAACAGATTGATAACTATATAGCAATTTTATGGACAAGAAATCTATCATTGGTCTGCTGCTGATTTTTCTCATTTTCATGGGTTATATGTTCTGGATTAAGCCCAGCGACGAGGAACTCGCCGCACGTCGCCAAGCGGATTCGCTCCGCTGGGTAGAACAAATGCGCAACGACTCCATTGCCCTCGCCGAAGCGAACCAAAAGCACATCCAAGACTCGCTCTACAACCTGGCACTCAACGACTCTACGCTCAGCGACAGCGTCCGACAAGCACTGCATATCCAAAACAAGGTGGACCTGGGTCTCTTCTCTGTCAATCAGGGCACGCCGGAATTCAACGTCACCGTGGCCAACAATCTGTTTCATGTCGACCTCCAAACGCTTGGCGCCTCTGTCCAGAAAGTGATTCTCGACGATTATAAGACTTTCGACAAAAAACCGCTCGAAATCATCACCCCGGATTCCGACAATTTCAACCTTATCTTCCTCGACGCCAAAGGCAAGGACATTTCTACCAAATATCTGCCCTTCGAACTCTATTGCAATGGCTCCTTGGTGCAGGATAGTGTCACACTCCAGGTGCCTGAAAACGACTCTCTTGCCCTCAGCTTCAGAGCCTACGTCACCCCCATGGCCGCCACCGACTCCGCAACTACGCCTTCGGTGGCTAAAGACCGCTACCTGGAGTTCCGCTACGTTTTCTATCACGACAGCTATGAGATTGATTTCGATGTCAATTTCCACAATATCAAGGAGTCTGTCAACGAGATTCCTAACCTGACGCTCGTTTGGCAGAACACCATGCAGCGCCAAGAACAGTTCGACCGCAGCCAGCGAGGCCGCCAAAGCTCGCGCAACAAGGACATGGAACGCTTCTACACTACGCTCTACTACAAGAACTTGGAAGACAACGCCAACTGCCTCAAGGATGGCCGCGACGATGCTACGCAGCTCACCACACCGCTCGACTGGGTGGCCTATAAACAGCAGTTCTTCTGCGCCATCCTCATGTCCGAAACGGGATTCCAAAACGCTCAGGAACTCAAGGTGTCTACCAACCATGAGGGCAAAGGCGACAACTACCTCTGCGACATGTCCAGCATCTTGGGCTACTCCTACGACGCTACGCTGCCGGAGTTTTCCATGGACATGCGCCTCTATTATGGCCCGAACAAGTATCGTCTGCTCCGCGAAATGGACCGCGGCATGGAACGCATCCTCCCCCTCGGTTGGGGCTTCTTCCTCACCCAATGGGTCAGCCGCTATGCCATCATTCCGGTGTTCAACTTCCTCGAAAACTTCGGTTGGAACTACGGTATCATCATCATCGTGCTCACCATTCTCCTCAAGCTGGTGCTGTCGCCGCTGACATATAACTCCTACAAGAGCGGTGCCGTCATGCGTCACCTGAAACCGGAAATGGAAGCCCTCAACAAGAAATTCCCCAACCAGGACCAGGCCATGCAGAAACAGCAAGCCATGCAGGTCCTCTACAAAAAAGCCGGCATCAGCCCCATGGCTGGTTGCCTCCCGGCTCTCATCCAGTTCCCCATCCTTATCGCTATGTATCGTTTCTACCCGGCGTCCATCGAGTTGCGTCAGAAGGAATTCCTCTGGTGCAACGACCTCTCAAGCTATGACTCGATACTGAACCTCCCCTTCAATATTCCGCTCTACGGCGACCATGTCAGCCTTTTCTGTCTGCTGATGTTCGGCATGCAGTTCTTCTACACGATCTATACCATGAAACAGCAACAGGGTCAGGCTTCTATGCCGGGCATGAAATTCATGATGTACTTCATGCCTTTCATGATGCTTTTCATCTTCAATAGCCAGTCGGCAGCTCTCAACCTCTACTATTTCTTCAACCTGCTCCTCTCCATGGCACAGATGTTCGCTATCCGCGCCTTCCTGACCGAGGACAAGGTGCGCGCCCGCATGGCCAAAGCGGAACTGCAGAACAAGAACAAACCTCAGAAAAAATCCAAATTCCAGCAGCGCCTCGAGGAAATGCAGCGCATGCAGGAACAGATGCAGAAACAACAACAGCAGCAGAAAGGTCGCCGATAGCCCTCGACACCGATGCATTATTTTGAAAAACAAATAACAAAATTATAAAGTAATGGTTGTAACTTTAGTAACAATATTCATCATCGGATACGCTTGCATAGCGTTGGAACATCCGTTGAAAATCAACAAAACGGCCACGGCGCTTCTCTTGGGATGCCTTGTCTGGGCTGTCTTTAACATGTTTAACATCAGCGACCCCGCCACGCTCTCGCAATACGGTGGCATGGAAGGTTACCGGAGCTTCGTGAGCGGCAGCCTCATCGAAAATCTTGGCGAAACAGCCGAGATTGTCTTCTTCCTGCTGGGCGCTATGACAATTGTGACTTTGATTGAAGACTATCAGGGATTTACAATTATAACTGATAAGATTAAGACCACCAACAAGAAGAAGCTACTCTGGATTGTCAGCATCCTGACGTTCTTCCTCTCCGCGCTCCTCGACAACATGACCACGGCTATCGTCATGGTGGCGCTGCTCCGCAAGCTCATCGCCGACAAGAAAGAACGTTGGCTCTATGCGGGTATGGTCATCCTCGCTGCAAATGCCGGCGGCGCCTGGAGCCCCATCGGCGACGTCACCACCATCATGCTCTGGATCAAGGGCGAAGTCACCACGGTCAACATCATCGTCAAGACCCTCCTCGCCAGCCTTGCCTGTATGGCGGTGCCGGTATGGATTCTGGGTCGCACCCTCAAAGGCGACATCGTACGTCCCGAGGAGTCTCACTCCGGAATCGAAGTGGCTCCATGGATGCGCAAACTCGTCCTCATCATGGGCGTTTGCGGCCTTATCTTTGTCCCCATCTTCAAAACCATCACCCATCTGCCTCCCTATCTGGGCATGCTCCTCAGCCTCTCTGTGCTCTGGATGACCACGGAAATACTCAGCCGCCGCCATTCTAAAGATGGCCATCAGCTGCCTACGGCTGTCAGCACCCTCGAACATGTCGATGTGCCCACCATCCTTTTCTTCCTCGGCATCCTCATGGCTGTCTCCTGCCTCAAAGTGGCCGGCATCCTCGGCGGCCTCGCTCAAGGTCTGAACGACGCCTTCCTGAACATCCACATCGGGTCGGAACCTGTGGGCTTCTTCCTTATCGACCTCATCATCGGCGTGCTCTCCTCTATCGTCGACAATGTGCCTCTGGTGGCTGCCGTACAGGGCATGTACCCCCACGAGGGCATGGATGTCATCTTCCAGCAGAACCACCCCTTCTGGGAGTTCTTGGCCTACTGCGCCGGTTCGGGCGGATCGCTCCTGATCATCGGCTCTGCCGCTGGTGTGGCTGTCATGGGTATGGAAAAGATTGATTTCATTTGGTACCTCAAAAAAATCTCCTTGATGGCGCTTGTAGGCTATCTCGCCGGTGCTGCCGTCTTCATCCTCATGGACATCACCCTCTTCGAAAAGATTCCTTGGCTCGAACAGCTGGCCTCGTTGCCAGCCTTGACACCGCTGGTCGTCTGACCTCTCTATGTCCAATGCTGTTTAGGTTATCGTTTATTTTTGCACACTGCTTTTTACTGAATCTCTTGAATCTCTATCGTAATGCAAAATCCTAAATCTAAGCAATCGTTGAAAGCTCCTTTGGGCCGTCGCATCTTTAACATCTTCGTATATCTCTTCGCTCTGGCGGGATTTGGCATCATCGCCGCCTGGGCGGTGTTCAAGTTGGGGCTGACCAACAACAAGGGTGGCGTCGACGAAAACTACCGCTACTTGCTCTCGGTCAGTGAGATGGAAAAACTCAAACAGGAGGATATGACCCCTCAGCAACGCAATGCTGTCTGGATGGAACAATACCTGAAGCTGGCTGCTTTTGGCAAGTTCTATCCCGAAAACGCCCGTCTCATCCTCGAAGCCGCCGAGCGCAGCGGCAACCCTATCCTGGTCGACAGGATGATTGCTGCGGCGTCCCTTTACATCGACAGCAACAGTGCCTACAGCGAATTCTTCGGTCAGATGAAGAAAGTCTACGACTCTCGTCCTCAAATGCAGTCGCCTACGGTCATCCCTTGGATGGCCACTTCGGAATGGGAGATGCTCAAAGCTTCTCTTATCCGCGATACGGCTATGCTCAACGAGGCCGGTCGCCTCACTGGCGTCGAACCCCGCCTCATAGCCGCTTGTCTCGTGGGCGAGCAAATCAGGCTTTTCAACTCTAAACGCGAGATTGTCAAGAAATATCTCGGCCCCGTCAAGGTGCTCTCGGTCCAATCGCAGTTCTCCTACGGCGTCAACGGCATCAAGGAACATACGGCCAAGGCGGTCGAAGCCCATTTGAAAGACTCTACCTCCGAATTCTACATGGGTCGTCAGTACGAGAATATCCTGGATTTCAAGACCGACAACCATGAGATGGAACGCTACAATCGCTTGGTCGACTACCGCAACCACCTCTATTCTTATATCTACACCGGCTGCATCCTCCATCAGACGATGCTCCAATGGAAACGCGCCGGCTACGATATCTCGAATCGCCCCGACATCCTCTGCACCCTCTTCAATGTGGGCTTCTCGCAGTCGCATCCTCACGATGCGCCTCGCTGTGGCGGCTCCCACATCACGGTCGACGGACGGGTCTACACCTTCGGCGCCATAGGCTTCGATTTCTACTATTCCGGCGACCTCGCCGAAGCCTTCCCCTTCTGGCCGGAACGCTTCGTCAAGGACAATGGCAAACGGCTCTCCCAGGCTCAGATCGACAGCATCCAGAGCCACGTCAGCAACTGTGTCCGTCCGGAGAAAGGACTTGAATATCAACAAAAGGACTCTACCCCGGACCCCTTGACATGGTAACGGCTACTCCATGGTCTCTTCTGGAACCTCTTTGATCGATTACTTTAACCGTTTTAAACATAATCATTTATTATGAATCAAAAAGATTTTGGCAACAACTATAGTCTCGAATCCACGGTGCGCTTCTTCCGCTCCCATTGGATTCTGCTCACCGTCGTTTTCCTCGTGGCTCTGGCTGTCTCCGTGGTGGCGTCGTTCATGGTGACCACGCGCTACAAGTCCTCGGCTATCTTGTTTCCAACCAACTCCATGCGCGTCTCTAAGGCTATCCTCGCCGAACGCTACAGCATGGACTTCCTCGATTATGGCTCTGAACGCGACTGCGAATACGCCATCCAGATCCTCTCTTCCCAATCCATGGAGGATGCCGTTTGTAAGCGTTTCAATCTCCTGGAACATTATGCTATAAAACCCGACGACCCGCAGAAGCTCTTCAAACTCCATGGCCAGTACACGGGCAATGTATCGGTTAAACGTACCGAATTTCTCGGCGTGGAAATATCCGTGCTGGATGTCGACCCTCAGATGGCCGCCGATATCGCCAATTTTATGGCCGTGAACTACGACTCGCTGAGCAGCCGCATTCAGAAGGACCGCGCCTCTGATGCCTACAAGGTGATGCAGCAGGTTTGTCAGCAGATGGAGTCTGACCTGAACGATCTTGTCAATCAGTGGAAAGCCGACAAGACTAATCTTGGCCTGAATGAACTGATCTCTTTCAAAAGCAAGGAACTGGCTGAGCTGCAGACTCGCATGGCCGAAACCAAGGTGGATATGGACCAGCAGGTGAGCTACAAGTTCTGGCTCGACAAGGCCGCTCCCGCTGACAAGAAGGCTTATCCCAAACGTGCCATCATAGTCCTGCTGGGCTCTTTCGGCACCTTGATTGTCTGCATCCTGCTGCTCCTCGTCACCGACCGTCTACGTCTCGCCAAGTCTAAATAATCGCTACTGTACTATGCGCGACTGGATCAAGCGTAACGCCTCCCTGCTCACAGCCCTGCTGCTGACAGCTGCTTTTCTGGTGGCCGCTTTTTTCTTTGTCCTCCGCGAAAATTATCTCCTCTTCTTGCTGCCTGTCGCGGGCCTCGTGGTGCTGCTCTTCATGTTGAAGTTCGAAACGGCACTGATGGTCATGGCCTTGCTGACTCCTTTTGCCGTCGACTTTGCCTTGGTGCCGGGCATGGAACTGTCGATGCCGGTCGAACCGCTCATGATTCTCTTCTCCGCCATGTTCGTCTTCCGCGTCCTGGTGGACCGCAACTACGACCGCCGCATCATGCGTCACCCCGTGACGGTGGCTGTCATCGTCTCTCTGGTCTGGATGCTCATCACGGCTGCCACATCGCAGATACCGGAGGTGTCGTTCAAATATCTCGCCGCACGCCTGTGGTTCGTCTTGCCCTTCTTCTTCGCGGCGGCCTACATCTTCCGCGACAGTCGCCGTGTGTGGCAGTTCTTCTGGTGCTATCTTGTGTCGCTCGTGGCGGTTATACTCATCTCTACTGCCAAGACGCTCGGCAATTTCCACGACTTGCAGACGCTCCACAGGGTTATGCAGCCTTTCTACAACGACCACACGGCCTACGGTTGTGTCATCGCGCTCTTCCTGCCCGCCATGTTCCATTATATGGTGTCGCCCGAAAAAAAGGTGCTTCGCCTCTTCTCTGTCGCCGTCGTCGTCGCCTTGGTGGTGGGCCTTCTCTTCTCCTATTCCAGGGCGGCATGGATCAGCCTGCTGGCTTCCATCGCGGTCTATTTCGCTATTCGCATGGGCATGAAAATCCGCTGGATGGTAGTCTTTTTCGGCGTCTTTGTATCCCTCTTCTTTGTCCATCAGTCTGAGGTGCTCTACAAACTGGGCAAGAACAAGCAGGACTCCTCTTTCGACATCGCCGGACAGGTGAAGTCCATCTCCAATATCTCTACCGATGCCTCCAACCTGGAACGCCTCAACCGTTGGGCCTCGGCATTGCGCATGTTTAAAGAACATCCCGTCATGGGGTGCGGTCCGGGAACCTACCAGTTCCTCTATGCCGGCTACCAACGCAGCTATCAGCTCTCTACCATCAGTACCAACTCGGGCAACAGAGGCAACGCCCATAGCGAATACATCGGCCCCCTAACCGAACAGGGCGTTCCGGGTGCTGTCTTTGTGCTCTGCATCTTCTTGGCTACCTTTGTGTCGGGCGTCAAAGTCTATCGGTCGGCACGCGATCCTGAAGTGGCCAAGACGGCTTTGGCGTTCACCCTGAGCCTCATGACCTACTATGTCCATGGTGTCTTCAATAATTTTCTCGACACCGATAAACTCTCGGTGCCGTTTTGGGCTTTTACGGCGGTCATCGTCGCCTTGGATGTTTTTGCCGAAAAGAAGGATGAACCCGCTGAAAAACAGTTGGCTGACAACGTATCGAATCATAAAAAAATATAAAAGTCCGGTTCTGACTTCCCTCGGTTGGCTTTTTTTTCGTAATTTTGCATTTCTTCTACGCTGATGCGTCTCGAAGTCTCTCTGACTGTTTGTGGCGTTGCCTTACAACAGTTTTTAGTTATTAATACAGAAATAAGTAGCACATCAATTGTTTTAATAACTAAAAAAAGAAGATTCTATGAAGTCTTTCAAATCAAGACTGCTGTTTTTTATTGTATTGTTGTCTTTTGTCCCCTCGGGCTCGGCTTGGGCTGAGGGCCGCAACCCTCGTGAAACGTCTCCTCTCGTCGACCGTGTCATCGAAGAGGCTATGAAATATATCGGCACCCCCTATCGCTGGGGCGGCAAGACGCCAAGCGGTTTCGACTGCGCCGGCTTTACCCGTTTCATCTATGGCAAGTTCGGCATCACGCTGGCTCCCTCGGCCGCTCCGCAATACAAGGCGGGTGTCTCGGTCAAAAAGCATGAGATTGCACGCGGCGACCTGGTATTCTATGGCGGCCGCAAAAGCAAACACAGTATCGGCCACGTGGGTATTGTCACCAAGGTCGACGACGATGAGTTTTTCTTCATCCATGCCTCCAGCACGGGGGTGCGCGTCTCCTCGTCGAAGGAGGCTTACTATAGCAAACGCTATATCGGTGCCTGCCGTGTAGCCGACAAGGCCTCTGCCAACGGCTTCGAGACCCAGGGCGGCCTCGACAACGACCCCGCCATCGTCAAGCAGGTCATCGTCAGCACCAAGGACTCCCGTCGCCAAACGCAGCCTAATTTGGACCAGAGCCCCAATGCCATCGTGGCTTTGCGCGACTCGATACCCGACACCATCATCTCTATCGCCATGGTCGGCGACATGATGTTGGGAACCACCTATCCTTCCAAACAGCTGCCTAAGAACAATGGCGAGAACCTCTTCGACGACGTGCGTAAGATCCTTCGCGGCGCCACCATTGCCGTGGGCAACTGCGAGGGTGCTATCAGCGAGAAAGGCAAATGCACCAAGGGCACCGGAAAATACAGCTACGCTTTCCGTATGCCTACAAGCTATGCTCGCCTGTTCCGCGATGCCGGCTTCGATTTCTTGAGCCTGGCCAACAACCACAGCAACGACTTCGGTACCGAAGGCATCCGCGAAACCATGAAGGCTCTCGACAGCGTGAACATACGCTATGCGGGCGTGAAAGGCCTCTGCCGTTCCGCAACGCTGAAACGTAACGGCATCACCTACGGTTTCTGCGCCTTCGGCCACAATAGCTACACCTATCGCCATCAGGACGAGCAGCAGGTGAAACGTATCATCCATGACTTGCGCGACTCTTGCGACATCCTTATCGTCTCCTTCCACGGCGGCGCCGAGGGCAAGGACCAGACGCATCTCCCACAGGGTCGCGAATCGTTCCTCGGCGAGGATCGCGGCGACTTGCGCCGCTTTGCACACCTCTGCATCGACGAGGGCGCCGACATCGTCTTCGGCCACGGTCCCCACGTGTGCCGCGCCATGGAATGCTATAAGGGCCACTTCATCGCTTACAGCCTCGGCAACTTCTGCACTCCTGCAGGCATCAGCGTGTCGGGCATCTCTGGCTATGCTCCTGTCGTCGTGGTCAATATCGACCGCCAAGGAAAACTGATCGACGGACGTATCCATTCTTTCATCCAGCCTTACGGCACGGGTCCGCGCACCGATACCTCCAACAAGGTGGCCCAGTTTATCCGTTCTCTCACCAAGTCGGATTTCAAGGATGCCCATCTCAATATTGCCGACGACGGCTCCTTCGTTCCCAAAAATGAGTGACGCTACATCCGTCAGTCGGATGTCAAACAATACAGGCTGGACTCCTTCCCGGAATCCAGCCTGTTTCATTGTGGCTGGCGGCGTTCAGATATTTTTTTGCCGCTATTTGTCTATCAGGTTGAGAATGTCGCTCATCTTGGGCGTCAGGATGATCTCGGTGCGGCGGTTCAGCGCTTTGTTGGCCGGTGTGTCGTTGGGCACCTTGGGTGCAAATTCGCCGTGTCCGCAGGCTTCAATGCGGGCGGGGTCGATGGAGGGGCCGTATTTCAGCAGCAGCTTCACGATGGCGGTGGCTCGCATCACGCTCAGATCCCAGTTGTCTTTGACGGCGGTGCTACCTTTGTAGGCGGCGTTGTCGGTATGACCCTCAACGAGGATGTTCAGGTCGGTGTTGCTCTCCAGTACCTTGGCCAACGTCTGCAGGGCTTCCATGCCATCTTTCGATACGGTCCAGCTGGCCGATGGAAACAGCAGCTTGCTCTCCATCGACACGTACACCTTGCCGTCGCGCGTCTCTACATTCAAGCCTTTGTCGGCAAAGCCTACCAGGGCATTGTTGAGCGAGGTACGCAGGTTCTCCAGTTCTTTTTCTTTGGCTTCTAAGGCTTTGCGCGCCGATGCTTCTTTCTTGGCCAGCTCGGCTTGCTGCGCTTTCAGCTGTGCTTCCTGTGCCTTGAAGTCTGCCTCTTTGCTCTTGAATTCGCTCTCTTTGGCTTTGAAGGCTTCTTCTTTGGCTTTGAAGGAGGCTTCCCTGTCGTTCAACTCTTTGGTGCGGATAGTGAGCATGTTGTTGGTGCGGGTCAGGTCCTGGCTCTTGCCGGTGAGTTGCTGACGGTAGTTCTCTACCACGGTGTCAAAACCCATCTTCATGTTGGCCATCTCCTGCTGCAAGAGCTTGTTGGCTTCTATCTGTTGGTTGTTGCGCTCGTTCAGGTCGGTCACTTCGGTGTTGAGTGACTGGTTCTGCCGTTGCAGCTCGGCGTTCTCGTCTCTGAGGTCGTTCAGCTCGCTCTGTGCAGCGTTGTAGTCTCGCCGCAGCTGCAGGTTTTTGGCCTCTAAGGCATCGTATTTGCCAAAGGTGACACACGATCCGAATAGCAGTGCGGACATGCCTAACATTACGATTCTTTTCTTCATGGTTCTCTATTTTTGTTTTCCTTAACAACGCAAAAAAGGCTTTTGTAGTTTGTCACCCCAACAAAATTTTGCCATTTTTAAAAAATAGTGTATTTTTGCCTTTTGTTTTTCAATAGGGAAACAGAGTCAAATGATTGCTTTTAGAGATATATACAAGCGGTTTATCGTGTGGCGCAAACGCCATGTCAGCGACAGGGCTTTCCTTCTGACGCTCAGCGTCGTGGTGGGCCTGGTGTCGGGCTTGGCGGCAGTCATCCTCAAGTCTCTGGTTCATGTCACCAACCGGTGGCTCCTGCAGTTCAATATCCCTACTTTTGTGGGTGGCAATTTGCTCATACTGGTCTATCCTGCCATCGGTATCTTGCTCACTATCCTCTTTGTCCGTTATGTGGTCAAAGGCCATATCGGACATGGCCTTCCCTCTGTCCTCTTCTCGCTTTCGCGTCAAAACGGCGTCCTTCCGGCGCGCAACATGTATTCCTCCCTCGTGGCCTCCACGCTCACCGTGGCTTTCGGCGGCAGCGTGGGTCTCGAAGCACCTATCGCCTCCACGGGCAGCGCCATAGGTTCCAATATCGGCCGCTTTTTCCGCCTCTCGGTCCACGATGTGAAACTGCTCCTCGGCTGCGGCGCGGCGGGTGCCATCGCTGGCATCTTCAAGGCGCCTATCGCCGGCGTCCTTTTCGTTATCGAGGTGTTCATGTTCGACATGACGGCTACCTCTATCTTGCCCCTCATGCTCTCGGCGGTCAGCGCCTCTACCGTGGCCTATTTCCTGATGGGCAACGAGCTGCAGTTCGCCTTCACCGTGGTCGGCGAAGTGGGTATTTCGCAAATACCTTATTATATTGTATTGGGTGTCTTCTGCGCCGCCGTGTCGCTCTATTTCCTCCGCGTCACCGACCGCGTGGAGTCTTGGTTTGCCAAGATGCGTCACGCCTACCGCGCGCCGGTCGGCGCGCTGGCTCTGGGTGTCATGATTTTCCTCTTCCCGCCGCTCTTCGGCGAAGGTTATGGCTTCCTGACGGGTCTGCTCAACGGCAGCGACGACCTCCTCTTCGAACACAGCATCTTCGCCCAATGGAGCGACAACAATTGGGTGGTCCTGGCTTTCCTTCTGGCTCTTATCTTGGTCAAGGCGGTGGCTACGGCCACCACCATAGGGTGTGGTGGGGTAGGAGGTACCTTTGGCCCCTCGCTCATCATCGGCGGCATCGCCGGCTATTTTGTATGCATGTTCTCCAACCAGCTGGGCCTCCCTCACCAGTCTACCGCTAATTTCGCCCTGGTGGGCATGGCCGCCGTCATGACCGGCGTCATGCATGCTCCCTTCATGGCCATTTTCCTTATCGCTGAAATCACAGGGGGCTACGCCCTCATGGTGCCGCTACTCGTGGCGTCGTCGGTCACATATCTCTGTGTCTCTCCTTTCGAACGCCACTCCATCTATGCTCGCAAACTCGCTGAAAAAGGCGATCTGCTGACTCACGACAAGGACTCCTCGGCGTGGAAACTGATGGATATGCGAAAACTCATCGAGACGAACTTCGTCGTGGTCCGCGAAAAAGACACGCTTCGCGACCTCGTCGAGGCTATCAAATATTCCCGCCGCAACGTCTTCCCGGTACTCTCCGACGACGACCATTTCCTGGGCGTCATCCTCCTTGACGATGTGCGCAACATCATCTTCTGCCCCGAACGCTACGACGACACCTTCGTCATCGATCTCATGCACCCCATCTCTGAAGGCGACATCGTGCGCATCAGCGACCCCCCTGACGAGGTCGTCAACAAGTTCCAGGTCGGCAACCGCTACAACCTTATCGTCATCGACGACGACGGCTTCTACTTGGGCTTCCTCTCCCGCGCCAACACCTTCTCCGCCTACCGTCGTTTCGTCTCTGCCCTCTCCGAAGAATAGCCATCGCCCTCTCCGAAGAATAACCATCGTCCTCTCCGCTTGTTTTTCCTCGCTGTTCCGCACATTGTCTTGACTTATTAACATGTGGCGTTGAGAACTTTATTTGCCCTGTTGCTCCTTTTGTAGTACTTTTGCACCATCGTTTGAAGGGCGATACGGACCCCTTGGCTCTGTCTCTCCCTCTCAATCTGAGAACATTGAAATTTTCTACAACCGAGGATTAATTAGGGAATCACGTGCAATTCGTGAGCTGACGCGCAACTGTGATATCTTTGCTGATCTTTCCTCCCGGACAGAACAGCGTCGTTGGGACGTATGCCATTGGGCTCCAGCCCGAGAAGGTGTCCCGTCGGTTAGGATAAGCCAGGAGACCGGCTTCGGTTGATTATTATAACTTTCGCGATTCAAAGAACAAAAAAATGCATCTATGGAGTCTAATCTATTGACAATCACAAAACGCGACGGCAATGCCGAACGCTTCTCGCTTGACAAGATCATGAATGCCATCATCAAGGCGTTCAATGCCGTCAATCACCCCGTCGACCTGGGCAACCTATCGAAGATCCTCGCCCATCTCGATATCCACAACGGCATCACTGTCGAGGAAATCCAAAACCAGGTCGAGGTGGCCCTCATGAAAGAGGAATTCTATGACGTGGCCAAATGCTTCATGCTCTACCGCCAGCGCCACACCGAAGACCGCGAAACCATGGAGAAACTCAAGTTCCTCGCCGACTATTGCGAGGCCGCCAACGCGGCTACGGGCTCCAAATACGATGCTAACGCCAACGTGGAACATAAAAACATCGCCACACTCATCGGCGAACTGCCCAAGTCCAACTTCATCCGCCTCAACCGCCGACTCCTCACCGACCGCATCAAACTGATGTACGGCAAAGAACTCGCCGACCGCTATATCGACCTCCTCACGCACCATTTCATCTACAAAAATGATGAAACTTCCCTCGCCAACTATTGCGCCAGCATCACCATGTACCCCTGGCTCCTCAACGGCACGGCGTCCATAGGCGGCAACTCTACCGCACCTACCAACCTCAAGTCTTTCTGCGGCGGCTTTGTCAACATGGTGTTCATGGTCTCCTCCATGCTCAGCGGCGCCTGCGCCACACCGGAGTTCCTCATGTATCTTAACTATTTCATCGGTAAGGACTACGGCCAGGATTACTATCTCCATGCCGACGACGTGGTCGACCTCAGCCTCAAACGCCGCACCCTCGACAAGGTCATCACCGACTGCTTCGAACAGATTGTCTACACGCTCAACCAGCCTACCGGCGCTCGCAACTATCAGGCGGTCTTCTGGAATATCGCTTACTACGACAAACCTTATTTCGAAAGCCTCTTCGGCGAATTCCGCTTCCCCGACGGGTCGGCACCCGACTGGGAGGGCCTCAAATGGCTGCAGAAACGCTTCATGCGCTGGTTCAACGCCGAACGTACCAAGGCGGTACTCACTTTCCCCGTCGAAACCATGGCACTGCTCAGCAAAGACGGCGAAATGGTGGACCCCGAAATGGCTGAATTCACCGCCGAAATGTACGCCGCAGGCCATAGCTTCTTTACCTATATGAGCGACAACGCCGACTCCCTCAGCTCCTGCTGCCGTCTCCGCAACGAAATCACAGACAACGGCTTCAGCTATACCCTCGGCGCCGGCGGCGTCTCCACAGGCTCCAAAAGTGTCTTGACGATCAACCTGAACCGCTGCATCCAGTATGCCGTCAACAACAAGATGGACTACAAGGCGTTCCTCACCGACATCATCGACCTCTGCCACAAGGTGCAGCTGGCCTACAACGAGAACCTCAAGGACCTCGCCGCACACGGCATGCTGCCGCTATTCGATGCTGGCTATATCAATATCAACCGCCAATACCTTACCATCGGCGTCAACGGTCTCGTGGAAGCGGCCGAGTTTATGGGCCTCACCATCAACGACAACGAGAACTACCGCAACTTTGTCCAAACGGTCCTCGGTCTGGTGGAAAAGAAAAACAAAGAGTACCGCAGCAAGGAGGCTATGTTCAACTGCGAGATGATCCCCGCCGAAAACGTGGGCGTCAAGCATGCCAAATGGGACCGCGAAGATGGCTATTTCGTGCCTCGCGACTGCTACAACAGCTATTTCTACATCGTCGAGGACACCTCCATCTCTATCCTCGAGAAATTCCGTCTCCACGGCGCCCCCTACATCGAACACCTCACCGGCGGCAGCGCTCTCCACCTCAACCTTGAGGAACACCTTACACAGGAACAGTACATGCAACTGCTGCATGTGGCTGCTAAAGAGGGGTGCAACTATTTTACATTCAATATTCCCAACACCATCTGCAACGACTGCGGCCACATCGACAAACGCTACCTCAAGGAGTGCCCGCATTGCCATTCCAAGAATGTCGACTACATGACGCGTATCATCGGCTATCTGAAACGTGTCAGCAACTTCTCCATGCCGCGTCAGGAAGAAGCCGCCCGACGTTTCTACGCCAATTCGCATCAGATGGGCGACCAGCCACTACAGGATCATAACCAGTTGCCTCATATCGACCGTCGTATGCCGCAGCCGGAACGCGAAAAGTATAATGCTCAAATACTTAAATAGCGACGTCGTTTTTCAGGAAGTCCCGGGCGAAGTGTCTTTGGCTATCAACCTCACCGGTTGCCCTTGCCGATGCCCGGGATGCCATTCCCTTTATCTGTGGGCTGATGTGGGTGAACTCCTCACCCCATCAGCCCTCGATGCGCTTATCGACGGATGCCACAGCAATATCACCTGCATCGCGCTGATGGGCGGCGATGCCGACCCTTCTGAAGTGGACCGTCTGATGCACCATATCCGCCTTAACCATAAGGGGTTGCACACGGCTTGGTATAGCGGCCGCTCGCTCCTCTCGCCGCTGGTCTGTCTCGATAATTTCGACTACATCAAACTGGGTCCTTATCTGGCTCATCTGGGTCCTATCAACCGTCGCCAGACCAACCAACGCCTGTACCATGTCGTCGACGGCGCCCTCGTCGACATCACCGATCGCTTTTGGCAGCGTTGACGACATCACCGATCGCTTTTGGGAACGTTGACGACATCACCGATCGCTTTTGGCAACGTTGACGACATCATTACCACCTATGTTTCGCGGCTCGGAGACACTGTCTTTGCGTTGTCGCTTTTTTGTTGCAAGATTTTTTTTGCCATTTTGTTCAAAATGTGTATCTTTGTTATTTCCATTAGTGTATAGTGGGAATAATAACCCATTTATTGTCAGATATATATTGAAAATAATATAAAAATGAAAATAGGAAAAGTATTCGTATTGGTCGCTCTGGCCTCCCTTCTGACCCCTATGAAGGTATTGGCTCAGCAGGCAAACCTCGACACTTTGTTGAACTACGTCCGTGACCTCTCCAACTCCCGCTATGAGGGTCGATTGGCAGGTACCGACGGCTTCCTCGACGCCGCCGACTATGTGGTCGATGTGCTCCAACGCTATGGCGTCATGCCTTATAAAGGGGAATGGGCCCAGTATTTCGAGACGGAGTGCAACAAAATCGAGAACTGTACTTTCAACAGCTACGTCAACGCTAACGACAAACAGACCTACGTCCTGGGTCGCGACTTCTGCTGCGCGGGCATGACAGGTCGCGGCTATGCCGATGCTGCCGTCGTCTTCTGCGGCTATGGCATCGACAATGCGGCCTTCGACGAATATGCCGATGTCGACGCCAAAGGCAAAATCGTGCTGGTACTCAGCGGCACCCCCAACTTCCTGCCTTCCACTGTCACGGACTCCTTCAAGACGTTGCGCGACAAAGCTCGCGCCGCCCAGCGTCATGGCGCCTGCGCCCTCGTGGTCATCAACCTCTCGCCGTCGTGCCCCTCTTACGAGGTGCAGGGCTCTGTCTATTCCGGCGAGCTGCCGCATCTGCCTACTTTCCCTATCCTCCAACCTACACGCACCTGTGGCGAGAAACTGCTGAAGGATGAGCTCATGACGCTCCAAGAAGCCGTGCAGAACATCCAGAAAAACCAAAAGCCGCAGTCTTTCCATCTGCGCAAACATTTCGAGATCGATGTCAATGCTAAATACCACCCTGCTTCGCTGACAGCCAATGTTATAGGCATATATCCGGGTTCCGATCCTAAGATGGACAACGAGTACGTGGTGGTTGGCGCCAACCTCGATCATGTGGGCATGCAGGGCACCACCTGCCTCTTCCCGGGCGCCGACGACAACGCCTCCGGTGTCGCTGCTTTGCTCGAAACGGCTCGCATGCTCACCCTCTCGCCCGACCAGCCTTCGCGCAGCATCATCTTTGTTCTCTTCTCTGCCGCCGAACAGCAGCACCTGGGCTCTCAGATCTTTGTCTCCAACTTCACGCCGCTCAAGCGCATCGAGGCTTTCGTCAACGTCAGCGCTATCGGCTCGGGCGACAGCATCGCCGTATTGGGCAACAAGCATTATCCCAAACTCTGGAATGTTGCGCGCAGAGTCGACTCCACCTACTGCAGCGGCCTCATGATGAAAAGCGGCAAAACGCTCCCCAAGGGTGACGCAGTGGCTTTCGACCATGTCAACATTCCCTCAATCAACATCACCAACTATAAGGGTCTGCGCCATGCCCACGTCCCCAGCGATATCGTCGAGAACATCGACCGCTCCTTCATCGTCAAGGCCACGCAGCTGCTCTTCGAAACGGTACTCGACCTCTCTTTCGGCGAATACCAAGGACGCTCCAACGCCTCCAAACGCATTCGTTTCGACCGTTAATCCTCATTCAGTAAAACCGTAAACCGTCAACAATGTTTACTCTCTACAAAAAAGAACTCTCCTCTTTCTTCTCTTCCCTGATGGGCTATCTCACCATCATCGTTTTCCTGGTGCTCACGGGCCTCATGCTGTGGGTCTTCCACAGCAGCTTCAATATCCTGGACTACAAGTTCGCTGGCCTCGACGGTCTCTTCCTCCTCGGCCCGTTCCTGTACCTCTTCCTCATCCCAGCTCTGACGATGCGCATGTTTGCCGAAGAGAAAAAGAACGGCACCATGGAGATGCTCCTGACCAAGCCGCTCTCCGAATTCACCGTCGTCTTTGCCAAATTTTTGGCGGGTTTCACGCTGGTCATCATCTCGCTCCTGCCTACAGTGGTCTACTATTGGGCGGTCTACAGGCTCGGCGACCCGGTGGGCAATATCGACACGGGCGCGGTCGTGGGCTCCTATATCGGCCTGATATTCCTCGGCGGTGCCTTCGTGGCCATAGGCCTGTTCGCCTCGTCGTTGACAAGCAACCAGATCGTGGCTTTCATCATTGCCGCCCTGCTGTGCGCCTTCTGCTACATGGGCTTCGACTCGCTATATGCTTTGGTGCACGGCCGCTTCGCTCTGGCGCTGCGCTCCTTAGGACTGCAAATACACTATGAGTCAATATCTCGCGGCGTGGTCGACACACGCGATGTGATTT
Source organism: uncultured Bacteroidales bacterium (assembly GCA_946542135.1). GTDB lineage: Bacteria > Bacteroidota > Bacteroidia > Bacteroidales > P3 > Colimorpha. The sequence goes on along the minus strand of CAMNKG010000007.1, from coordinate 13,813 downwards.
ATTTTCTCTCGGTAATCACGCTGTTCATCATGCTCACTCGCACCGTGCTGCAGTCCCGCAAATGGCAAAAATAACGTACCACTCCTTCAACTGTTTTACGCCCCGCTATCAATGAAAAACAAAAAGAAACAGAATCTTCGTAGATCCAATATACTCGAAATTGTGGCAGTGCTGCTGGTGCTGGTCTTTGTCAACGTCATCGGCAACTACCTCTTCACCCGTTTCGACCTCACCGCCGAAAAACGTTTCACCCTCTCGGACCCTACCAAGAAAATGCTTAAGGAACTTGACGACCAGGTCTTGTTCCGCGTATATCTCGAAGGCGACGACCTCTCGCCTCAGTACCGCAGGTTCCGCAACGAAATCAAGGACATGCTCGACCAGTTCCGCGCCTACAGCCGCTACGTGGAATATGAGTTTTTCGACCCCAACAAGCTCTCGTCCGACGAGGAGAAAGCACAGTTCTATCAGGAACTGCGCAAAAAAGGCATCACCCCGCTCCTCGATGCCGACGACGAAGGCAGCGTGCTTACCCAGCAGGTGGTCATTCCGGCCATGGAGGTCTCCTTCCAAGGCCGCGAGACGGCTGTTCAGCTGCAGGCCGCTGACCTCATGGACCGCTCGGCAGCCATCAACGCCTCGATCGAGAATCTGGAATACAACTTCGTGCGCGCCATCCACCGCCTCACCTATCCGGTGAAAAAACGCGTGGGCTTCCTGTTGGGCCACGGCGAATTGGAGAAAATGGACATCTTCGACATCCAGATGTCTCTTGTCGACGATTACGCCCTCGAGAACGTCTACCTCGACCAGAATGTGACGGCGCTAACCGGGCGTGTGATGAACATCCAGGATTCTTCGGTGTCGGTGAACAACAAGTTCGACGTGCTGGTGGTTCCCAAACCAATCCACACCTTCTCGGACCGCGACCTCTTCATCCTCGACCAGTTCGTCATGTATGGCGGCAAGATTCTCTGGCTCGTCGACGCGCTCGACGCCGATATGGACAGCCTCCAAAACCAGCCCCAGACTTTCGCCACCAGGCTGCCCACGGGTCTCGACGAGCTGTTCTTCAACTATGGCGTCCGCATCAACCCTGACCTGATCATGGACTACCGCTGCCGCGGCATCCCCTTGATGAATGTCGACAACCGCATGCAGCTTGTCCCCTGGTACTACTTCCCGACGCTGGTGCCTAACTCCAACCATCCGATTGTCAACAACCTCGACGTGATCAAGACGGATTTCGTCAGCAGCATCGATTTTGTCAACAATGGCGACGGCATCAACCAAACGGTCCTCCTCACCACCTCCGACCACGTCCACATCAAAAACGCCCCGGTCAACATCCAACTGGCCGACGCCATGATAAAAGCCGACAACCAGCTCTTCAACCGTAGCAACCTTCCGGTGGCGGTGCTCCTCGAAGGCAAGTTCAGATCGCTCTTCCGCAGCCGCCTCACCTCGTCGTTCACCGGACTCGATGCCATTGGCTATAAGGACCATTGCGACACGACGAATCAGATGATTGTAGTCTCCGACGGCGACATGATTCGCAATGGCATCGGTATGAGCGAACAAGGTCGTTTCCCCTATCCGCTGGGCTACGACCGCCATATCAACACCAAATTCGCCAACAAGAAGTTCCTTCTTAACGCCATCTATTTCCTCGCCGGCGACGAGGATCTTATCTATGCCTCATCCCGTAGCATCGACATCCGTCAGCTCGACAAGAACCGTGTGGAGAAAAAACGCGCCTACTACCAGTTCGCCACGCTCTGCTATCCGGTCCTCGTCGTTCTCTTGATGGCTGCTGCGGTGTTCGTGGTCCGCAGAATGAAACGTAACAGATTCCTCAAAGCTTTCTCTAATAAATGACACTATAATTTCCTCCTATCCCTATGAAAAAAAAGAACCTTATCATCATTGCCTCTGTCGTTCTGCTGGGTATTGCGGCCGTCATTGTGGCGCTGATTTTCGGACGTAACCATACCAACAAACAGGACTTTCAGGTAGAAGCGGCTGCCCAGCCGGGCGCGGTGACGCGCATCTTCATGGCCGACAAGGACAATCATCAGATGCTGCTGACCTATCAGAGCGACTCGCTTTGGTTGGTCGACAACAAATATCCCGCCAGCTACCCCAAAGTGGATATGCTCCTCGAAACGCTTGCCGAGATGCGTGTGCGTAGCGTCGTCAACAAGGCGGCCGTCGAAGGGGTTACCAAAATCATGGCGGCGCGCAGCATCAAAGTGGAAGTCTACTACAACGACTACCGCATCAAGCTTTTTAAAGGCAAAATACGACTCTTCCGCCACGAGAAATGCGACGTGATCTATGTGGGCCACGACACGCAGGATATGATGGCTACCTATATGTACCGCGAGGGCGACAAAACGCCGTGTGTGGTCTACATCCCCGGCTTCAGAGGCTGCCTCTCGCCGCGCTTTGTGGTCGACGCTTTGGCCTGGCGCAGCCATGCCATCACCGACCTCCCGGTGCAGCGCATCGCCAAAGTGGAACTGCAGATACCGTCCATGCCCCAGGAGTCTTTCTCCATCGAACGCGAAGGCGATGGCTTTGTGATGAACCTCTCCAATCCTCCTTCGCGTGCCAACGGATTCGACACTGCTCGCGTGGCTCAGCTGCTCTCCTCGTTTGTGAAGCTCAATTTCGACGAGTTCGTCAAGGCTGTCCCTAAGGCGGAACTGGACACCACCTTCCGTAGCGCCCCACGCACCATACTCCGTGTCACCGACACCGAAGGCAATACGAGCGAGGTCAAGACCTATGTCAAATACGCCAACCCTGACGATCTGCAGAACATGCCGGATACGGCCATGTACAATGTCTTCGACCTCAACCGCCTATATGCTGTGGTCAACAACAAGGACACCGTGCTCATTCAGTATTATGTCTTTGACAACATCCTGCAGCCGGCTTCCTTCTTCTTGGGTCGCGACAAATCGTTTTTTGCCCGATGAAACCGCTGATTCTGATAACTAACGACGATGGATACGATGCCAAAGGTATTGGTGTCCTGACCCGGGTGGCCCGCCAATTCGGCGACGTGGTGGTCATGGCTCCCTCTTGCAACGCTTCGGGATTGGCTCATTCTTTCACCAGTGCGCGGCCGTTGAGGGTACGTTGCATCAACGAGGAACCCGGATGCGTGGTCTATGCCTGCGATGGCACTCCAGTCGACTGTGTCAAAGTGGCTGTCGAACATTTCTGCCACCAAAGACCACAGCTGCTGCTTTCGGGCATCAACCATGGCAGCAACGCCTCCATCAACGTCCTCTACTCTGGCACTATGGGAGCCGTGATTGAAGCTGCGGTAATGGGCATCGACGCCATCGGATTCTCCATCCTCGACCATAGCGCCGACGCCGACTTCGAGCCTTCGGTGCCATGGATACGTACCATCATTGCCGACGTCCTCGACAACGGTCTTCCCGACGAGGTGTCGCTTAACGTTAATTTCCCCATCCCTGCCGATGGTGTCATCAAGGGAATGAAACTCTGCCGCCAGTCGCATGCCCGCTGGGCCGACAGCTACGAGAAACGCATCGACCCGCAGGGGCGGCCCTACTTCTGGCTGACAGGACGCTTCGAATGCGACGACAAGAACGAGGGCACCGATCAGTGGGCGCTGGAAAATGGTTTTGTGTCTATAGTGCCTATCAAGGCTGACCATACGGATTTCCAGTCTCTCGACACTTTGGAAAAACGGTTCCGCTAAGCCCTGACGCGATTGCTCTTCGATTGACGAATAACATATAAATATATTGTGATTGTTGACTTTTGACCTTTACTAACTTGAATTTGAATGCTGCCATGATGAGTGACTTCTTCCGCCGTGATACCGTTTGGGTAGGCCTTGTTGCTGTTTTGGGCTCCGAGGTGCTGGTAGTTCTATTGTTGGCTCTGGGCTTGTCTATTGCAGGTCAGCCGCTGATGTCCCATATCCGCTGGTTTGCAGTGGCTTTCGTGGCTCCTGTCTTGTTGCTGCGCTACTATGCCCACCGCAAGAGTCAGCCTTTGGTGACCAAAACGGTCATAATCACCACTTTCGTTACCTTCATCGCTTTCATGTTTTACCTCCTGAAAACAAAAGCCATTGATTATTAACATCTCTTGTCTCAAACCGCTTGTTCGTCTATGAAATATTATATCATTGCCGGTGAAGCCTCGGGCGACCTTCATGGGGGCAACCTCATAAGGGCTCTCCTCGCCAAAGATCCCGATGCGGTTATCCGCTTTTGGGGAGGCGACAACATGGAACAGGCTGCCGCCGCTGCCTTGCAGGGACATGCTGTCCAAGTGCGTCACATCCGTGATTTGGCCTTTATGGGTATCGTCGAAGTGCTCTCGCATCTCTCGGCGGTGCTGGGCAACATCCGCTTCTGCAAGCATGACATTTTGGAATTTCGCCCCGACGTGGTGGTCTTTATCGACTACCCGGGCTTTAACCTCAAAATTGCCAAATTCACTCACGACCACGGCTTCCGCAATGTCCACTATATCTCGCCGCAGATATGGGCTTGGAAAAAAGGACGCATTCGCCCGATGCGACGCAACCTGGATTCGCTTTGCTATATTTTGCCTACCGAACAGGATTTCTATGCCCACAACGATTTCCCTCAGGCGCTCTATGTGGGCCATCCGCTGCTCGACGAAGTGCAGCGCTATCGGGCGGCACAGCCTAAGGAGGACGCCGTTCTGGCTCCTGCCGGCGACGACCGCAAGCTGATAGCCTTGCTGCCCGGCAGCCGCAAGCAGGAACTGCGCCGGCTGCTCCCCATCATGGTGCAGCTGGCCGCCAACCATCCGGAATATCGCTTCGCCATTGCGGGCATGAGTCTGCTCGGCAAAGACTATTATCGCCAGTTTATCCCGACCAATGTCGCCAATGTCGACATAGTCCTCGACGACACCTATGGCCTCTTGGCGGCAGCCTATGCTGGCATCATCTGTTCGGGCACCGCCACGCTCGAAACAGCGCTGTTCCGACTGCCTCAGGTGGTTTGCTACCAATGCAACAAGATCTCTGCGGCCATAGCACGCCGGCTCATCGCTTCGCGCATCAAATACATCTCGCTGGTCAATCTCATCGCCGACAAGCCGGTGGTGTGCGAATTGATTCAGGACGACTATAATCTGCAACGGCTTGAAACGGAGTTCGATCGCATAACGTCCCATCCCGATGTGCGACAGTCGATGATGGACGAATACGACCGTGTCGCCATGCAATTAGGCGGCATCGGCGCCTCGCAGCGCACCGCCGACGAAATCGTTCGTGTTGCCAAACAAAAATAATCAGTATCGCTTTAAATCTTTAACAACCTTGAAACCCGTTAAGTATTGTTTGCTGCTCCTCGCCATGACGCTGGCTTTTCAGCAGGCCTCTGCCGATAAGGTGAAGGTACGCCTCTTTTCCAACAATCGCATCGATGCCCTCTATGCCTCCTTCGACTTGGGCCTCTATAACCTTTATGCTAACGACTCGCTGCTCCTCGATAGCGGCCTTGGCGAAGGGATGACGGTGGAATTGAAACCTTCTCCGTCAGGCGTTTACGTGGCCGTCAACGGCTATGAGTACGGAACCTTCAAGCGCGCTGTGCTCCGCGCCACCGACACGGCGTGCATCCTCTGCCTGAATCCTCGCAACGTCAAACAGCGCACCTACGAAGGCGATCTCGTGGTCTCTTGTTTCGACAAGAATACACTCCTGATCATCAATGAAGTGGAGTTTGAAACCTATCTCGCCGGCGTCGTTCAGTCTGAAATATACGGCAACATGAGCGATATTTTCCGCATCCAGGCTATCATCTCACGCACCTGGGCGCTGCGCAACTGGAACAAGCATCGCTCCGATGGCTACAATTTCTGCGACTATGTCCACTGTCAGGCCTACCAGAACCGCTGCATCCGCCCCGACATTATGCTCGGAACCATGCAGTCGTCGGGACAGACTATAGTCGACGGCGCGGGCAAGATGATCGAAACTCCTTTCCACTCCAACTCCGGCGGACAGACGGCCAACTCCGAAGATGTGTGGCGCTCGGCGCTCCCTTATCTGCGCTCTGTCACCGACACCTTCTCGTTTCGCATGCGCCAATCGGACTGGACCAAGGTTATCCCCATCAACCAGTGGCTGGGCTACTTCTCCAAAACGCATAAAATCAATGTCCAAAATGACTCCATCCGCAACCAGCTGCTTTCTTTCTCACAGCCGCAGCGCAAAGCCAAGATTTTGGGCATACCCCTGACGCGTATCCGCACCGACTTCAAACTGAAGTCGACCTTCTTCTCCGTCTCGGTCGACTCTAAAACCGGCGATGTGGTTCTCTCCGGTCACGGCTATGGACATGGTGTGGGCCTCAGCCAGGAGGGCACTATCCGCATGGTCTCCCTCGGCATTAGCTATGACTCCATCATCCGCCATTACTATACGGGTGCCGCCATCCATCAGGATGACAAGGTATCTCAACGCTATGTGAATAATTTCGTCACCGAAATCACCAAAATCATTGAGGAGGACAAGGCTAACCCGGGAAAGAAAAAATCCAAAAAGGATGACTGGCTCGGCAAACTGTTTCGCGTCCGCGACCGCTTGGACCGCGAGGAAGAATACGACCCCAACAAGCAGGAAATGGAACACGAAATGAAAGTGGAATGGTAGTCGGCGGCGCCACCTTTGCGCGTTTTATGTTTTTTTAAGAGTTTGTTCGTATAATATTCTCTGCATATTATAGTTATAAATAATTAGATTAAAATATACTTTAACTTTGATAGAATGAAAAAACCCTTACTTATGCTTCTTGTGGCATCCTTGATGGCTCTCGGTTGCCAAGCTCAAGTCAACTGGAAAACTATAGAACAGGCCTCGCAAGTGGAGAGGAAGTCCAACAACAAGATGTTTTTTATCGATTTCTCCACCTCCTGGTGCGGATGGTGCAAGAAGATGGATCGCGACACCTTCTCCGACCCTGTCGTGGCTGCCATCCTTAACCGTTACTATATTCCCGTGCATTTCGATGCCGAAGGCTCTTCCTCCTTCACCTGGAACGGCACCAAGTACGCCAATGTCCAGAATTCAGGACAAAAGGCTCAGACCCATCCCTTTACTCGTGCCATTTTGGGTCAGAAGATTGGCTATCCTTCTTTCGCCATCTTCAACAAGGCGGGTGGCCTCACGCAAATCCTGCAGGGTTACCATAATGCATACGATTTCTCGATGATTCTTTGGTATTTCTGCTCGGGCGACAACAACCGCTACACTTTTGATGAATACCAGACTATCTTTCAGGAGGAAATCAAACCTGACATGATGAAGAAATTGGGCTTGGCGCGCTAAGCGAAAACCCCGACATAGAACAAGCGAGGCGGAAGGTGATGACACTTCCCGCCTCGTTTCTTTTGTGCTTTGCCCGTCGCTGGTGGCGGCATCCTGTTTGCTGTGGCGCGGTGGCTGTCAGTCTCGGCTGCCTCCCATCCGCTCCCTATAGAGCAGTATCTCGGGACGGTATTCGAAATGCATGTTGTCGTAGTGGTACCAGCGTCCGCCCCAGATGAATCCGTGCTTCTCAAAGATGGCCACTAACTCGGCCGGAAACTTGTTGCGGTAGTCAATGGTGTCGGTCTCACTGGCTTTGGGGTGATCCCATTTCCAGTAGTTCGACTGAGCCACGCCCATGTCGATGGTTATACCATAGGAGTGCGGACTCAGCCTGTTGGTGCCGGCCACCACGCGCCAGTTGACGGTCGAAGGTCCACTGATAAAGGCCTTCCATTCTGGATGCTGGTCCAACTCGTCCGACACTTTTTGCAGCTGCTTGTCGACACCGTTCACGGTGCTGATCTGTAGCCGTTGGCCCACAAGGTTTGGACACCACACGATAGTGGTCAGATGTTTGTTCATCTCGCCTCGGCTGCTGCCATACATCTTTTTGAAAAAAGCTTCGCTCCTGATGCGGCCGGCATCGTTGAAGGGCTCCACCGCGTCAGGGTATACCCACAGCGACATGTCTTCTATGTCGGCATTGTCCATCCGCTCTACGGCGCTCTTTTCCAGCCCGTCATCATAGGTCATGGTGGTGCTGTCGCTCCAAAAAATTTTGTTGTCGGCATATCCTATGATGTGGTCGGGATATGCTTCCATCAGGCATCTCACATACAGGGGTATGCTGTCGGCGACGGCGTCGGCACCGACCTCGGCGGTGGGCATGCTGCTGTTGCTATCGGTCTTTGGGGGCTGGTTTGGATTGGTGGTGCACGACAGCAGTGCGCCTGTCAAGGCTACAGCCATCGCCATGCGGGCGACGCTCTGGCCGTTCTTTCTTCTGTCCATGGGGCTAAAGGTATTTACGGTTTTGTTGCTGGATGTGCTCTCTCACTTTTCCAACTGCACTCTCGGATCCAGGACTCCATACAGGATGTCGACGAGTATATTGATGATTACAAGTAGTATGCATACAAAGAGGATGGCGCCCATCACTACGGGAAAGTCGTATTTCTCCAAGCCGTCTACAATGACTACGCCCATGCCTTTCCAGTCAAAGACATACTCAACAAAGACGGCGCCGGCCAGCAAGCCGGCCAACCATCCTGAGGCCGAGGTGACGATGGGGTTGAGGGCGTTGCGGAGGGCGTGGCGGAAGATGAGCCGACGGTAGGGCATACCTTTGGCTCGCGCTGTGCGTATGTAGTCTTGGCTTAGGGCTTCCAGCATCGAACTCTTGGTCAGCTCCACCAATACGGCCAAAGGTCGTATGCCGAGGGTCAGCGCCGGCAGGATGAGGTTTTTCAAGTCTATGTACTCTCCGCATCCATAGTCGTCGACGGTGTAAAGATTGCCAAACATGTTGAGGTGGGTCCAGTCGGCCAGCTTGTAGGCAAAAAACCATGCTATCAGTATGGCGGCAAAAAAGGAGGGCAACGACATGCCTAACGTGGAGAGGAACAATGTCAGTCGGTCTATCCAGGTGCCTTGATGGAGGGCGGAGAGGATGCCGAGCAATATGCCTATCAGCAAAGCAAAGGTCATGGCCGTCAGCGCCAACACGGCGGTCTGCGGAAAGGCAGAGCCGATAATCTCCGTGACCTTTCGTTTGCTTTGGTACGATCGCCGCAGGTAGGGGGCTTTGACCACTACGCTGCTGCCGCCGATGCTGAAGAGTGTGGCATAGGGCGCATATTTTTCGGCGTCTAAAAACCAGTGGCTGGCACTGTCGTGGTTGTTGTGTATCGATATGGGCGACAGGTCGTTAAGATAGGCTATGTATTGTTCTCCCATCGGACGGTCTCGTCCAAGGTCGCGGTTGATCATCTCTATGCTCTCTGCGTCGGCTCGTTGTCCCAGCATCATGCGTGCCGGGTCGCCAGGCAGGATGTTGAACAGGAAAAACACCAATGTCACCACGCCTAATATCACAAGGAGTCCGTATAGAAGCCGTTTGCCTATGTAACGAAGCATTTCGAGCGCATATTTTAGTTAAAATGTCTGTTTGTCATCGCTCTCCGCTCTCCGCTCTCCGCTTTCCGCTTTCCGCTTTCCGTTTTCCGCTCTCCGCTTTCCGCTCTCAACCCGTGGACAACAGATTTTTTGGCGACAAAATCTTTCAGATAGAAGGGTTCAAAATAGGCTACGTCTTCATGTCTGCCGGCAGCCAGTTGCTGCTCTGCCAGGTGAACCATGCCGACAGCGCTGACGCTGCAGTCGGCATAGTGCGCGTTGGGGTGCGTGGATAGCAGCGGCCGCGTCTTCTCGGCTCCATTGCCGATAAAGGTCACCTCGCCCTCGTCGAGCCATGCGTCATAAATGCCGGGCTCGATGATCTCTGCCCGGGTTTCGCGCACTTCGCCTTGCCGGTTGTAGAAACCCGTGTAGCACTCCATGCGACGTGCATCGATCATGGGACATACAAGCCCTTTGTAGTCTGGGTGAAGTTCAAAGTAGCGGTTGGCCATATTCTGTAGCGTCGGGACGCTGAGCAGGGGGATGCCCAAGGCATAGCAGATTCCTTTGGCGCTGCTCACGCCAATGCGTAGTCCCGTATAGGACCCGGGTCCCGACGAGACGCATACGCCGTCAAGTTGCCTCATCTCAAGGTGGCTCTCGGCAAAAAGTTCCTGGATGAATACCGACAGTCGCGACGAATGGGCATTGGGTTCGTGGCTCTCTCTCAGGACAACGATAGCGCCGTCGACACTCAACGCGGCTGAACAGACCGAGGTGGCAGTTTCTAATAGTAATATCGTCATGGAGTGGTTTTTGTTGGTCTTATGCTCTTATTGGAACCAGAATTTGTAGAGTGCGCTTTGCGGGTTCAGCAGTTCTTTGACTTTGAAGCAGGGCAGGGCTATCTCTATGTCGCCCATGTCGTAGTCGCCAAGCTCGTAGGTGTCGTAGTGGTAGATGATGGAGTCTTGGGTGATGTGGAAATTGCCGTTAGGCACAACACTCTCCCAGTCTATGGCGTTGCTTTGCAGCTCCTCGTGGCTTGCTATGTTTTTCTTGAGCTGCTCTTTGAGCATGTCGCCGAGGGTGGTATGGGCTTCATTGCCTGTCAGCAGAGTCTCCTCTTTCAGCAAAGCCCCGCTACCGCGGTCAAAGAGAAAATAGAGCGTTGTGCGCGACGGATGCTCACCGCCCAAGTCGGCGTAGATGCTGCCTGTGAATACCAGGATGTCGTCGCTTACCAAGTCGAGGCTGAGCGACAGTTCCTGCACCCATTGGAACGAGGGTCCTACATCTTGGGCACCAGGCACTTCGACGTCGCCCCAGTCGTCAAACTCGCGACGGATACTGTCGCAGTAGTCTTGGATGGCCTGTTCGGGCTCCTGGAAGTTATAGTAGGGCTCCAGCATCCGCGATAGGAGGGTGTCGCGGATAATCTTCATGACGGCACTCTCGTTGGCGCTGAGCTTTTCGTCGGTGGGAAGCTGTATCTTGATGCTGAACTGTACGCCAAGGGTGTCTTCGTTATTGGCGAAGGGATTGTCTTCATATTCGTAGTTCTTGAATACGATGGTGCCTTTGCCTTTGTGGCACGATGTTGCTGCCAGTGTGGCTGCTGCCACTAAAACTAATAATAGGATGCGTTTCATTGTCTGTTGTTTCGTTATCGCATGTCGATGACTTCGACATTGGGGTATTTCTCTTTCTGAAAGGTAAACTGCTCGTCGCCGCCTTTGGCGGAACCGTTGAATTTGCTGATGACGTATTCGCCACGGCTGGAATCGTAGTTGTAGAGTTCCATGCGTTGTATGATGCCGCTTTTGGCATTGATGGTGAACCGTATCTTGTAGTAGCTCTTGCTCTTCTTGGGCGTCAGGTCGATGATGGCGTTGCCGTTCTGCTCCTGTCGGATATATTTACTCTTGAAGTTTTTCTTGTAGTCGGCAAGAATGGAGGCGGGGTTCATCAGGTCATCCTCGCTGGTGCTCATGTTGTTGATGACCACCTCGTTGCTCTCTTTGTTCCAGTGCCAGGTCGCCGTGCCGTCACAGTAGATCTCGTTGTCTTTGAAGCTGACGTGGTATTTGCCTTTGCTGTAGGTCACGCTGGCCTGCATGCGGGCAGTCTCTTTTTTGTTGGCATCCTTGTTGACCATGGTGACGTTGAACGACACCGTGCCTGATGAAATCTTGTCGCTGGCTTTTTTCAGTATGGCCTCGGCGTTCTGGTCTACGGCACCTTTGGAAGTGTGGGTGATTTGTGCCGCCGCGATGAGTGTGCTGCTGCAGAGTAACAGGAATGCAAAGAATCGTTTCATAGTTTCGATATTTTGCGTTTAAACGCTATTCTTTTTAAATTATTGTACCCAAATAAAAATTATATATAGCGGCTTGAAACCGTCGCTTCCGTGAGTGGGCGCGGATCTCTGTATGCTATGTGTTCAAGTGCCTTTGGGAGGTGCTTGTCCATCTAGACCCGCAGCCGTCCTTCTGCCACAAGGGCGGCTTTGCCACCGACAAGGATAGTGCCGTCGGCTGTCAGTCGGGTGCAGACCACTGACGCTCTGCCCATGGCTTCGCCTTGCAGGAAGCTGTGATCTCCGGTTGTGATGATACCGTTCGTTTTCAGATAATGTGTCAGGGCGGCATTGGCGGTTCCGGTGGCACTCTCTTCTGGCACTCCGTATGCCGGGGCGAAGTCGCGCACGTGGGCCGTGTGGCCGTCGTTGCCGAAAGCAAAGGGATGGATGCTTACCACTTGCAGTTGCCGTGTGATGCCGCTGATGGCTGTCATGTCGGGCTGCAAGTTGTTCAGCTGTTCGACGGTGTCCACGGGCAACATCACGTCGGTCAATCCGGAATAGGCTGACTGCACAGGTAGCGAGGGACGGTAGTGGTGTATGCCTACGGCTTGGTAGATCGCTGCAGCATCGGTGTCGGAAAGGGTGGCGACGATGCGTGGTGTGGCCATCTGCATCATCACTTCCTTTGCGGCCTCTATTTCAAGTTTGCCTGCCAGTGTGTGGCACAGGCATTTGCCCGTGGCTTTACCCAGTTGGTGCAGCAGCGCGAAAGTGGCCACCGTGGCGTGGCCGCACAGCTCCACTTCGCCCTTGGGCGTGAAATAGCGAACGGTGTAGTGTGCGTTGCCGTCGCTGCGGACAAAGGCGGTTTCGGAATAGCGCAGCTCGGCAGCGATGCTCTGCATCAGTTCGTCGTCTGGGAAATTTTTGCCTTCCAGCAAAACGACACCTGCCGTATTGCCTCCAAAGGGTTTTTCGGTAAAAGCATCAACAATATAGTATTTCATGAGCTATGTAATATGCTGTTTTATTGTTTTTTTTTGTTTACTGACGTAACTCATTATCTCTTTTGCCAATTATGGTGGCTTCGTTAGTCATCGCTGGCAATTTTGTAGAATCGGTTGATGTTGGAATAGTAGACCGATGTTGGAATGGCGGCACGTATGGCGATGGCCTTGTCGGAGGGAATGTCGCCGTAGTGTAGGTTGAAGAGTTGCAGCGAGAGGGAGTCACGCAGCTCGATGATGGCTGCGGCAATCTCGTGGCGCACGCTGTCGACGGTTGCCTCGGGGGCGCTTTCCAATGTGTGCAGCACTACGAGACCTATACTGACAGGACGCTCGCCCAACAGGGGGATGTCCTCTATACGCTTCTGTGGCAGGTCGTTGGCGTCGTCGCGGTTGACAAGGAAACGTTTCACCTGCTCGCGCAGCTGGCCGAGGTCGGTGGGCACGCGGTCGTCAACGTATTCATATTCCTCTCCCGGTGGCGGAGGTGGTAGTGGAACGTTGATGACATCGTGGTTGAGGCTGAGAGCGCCGGTGGAGTCCACCCATACGGCCATAATGTTGCGCCAGTACCAGTCGGAGCAAATGTTAAACGAAATACTGTCTTCCGTCAGCGTCAGTGCAGCGTCGAGGTTAGATGCCTCGTGTCGTGAACCACAGGCTGCGAGCAACAGTGTAGCTGTCAGAAGTATGTGTCGGGGCTTCATAGGCTGCGGAGCCATTTTATTTCGTCGGCCCAGCGCATCGGGTCGGGGGTCTCGAGGATGATGGGCATATCGTCGAAGCGCGGGTCGTGCATCAGGCGCGAGAAGAACTCCTTGCCCATAGCGCCCTCGCCCAGTACCTCGTGACGGTCCACGTGGCTTCCGGTGCCTTTCTTGCTGTCGTTGAGGTGCATTGCACGGAGATACTTGAACCCGACGATGCGTTCGAACTCGTCCATCGTGAACTGGTAGCCCATCTCGGTCGTAAGGTCATAGCCTGCTGCCAGCGTGTGGCAGGTGTCGATGCAGACGCCCACGCGGCTCTTGTCGTCCACGC